>NZ_JBHIOO010000015.1:0-39171 GCF_042195585.1 Bartonella sp. AS69XJJH
GGGGCAGCGTCAATTTGGTCATAGGCTTTAAATTCACCAAAATATTTCGTAATCGCTGCTGTCAACGAGGTCTTCCCGTGATCAACGTGACCAATCGTACCAATATTAACATGCGGTTTTGTTCGTTCAAACTTGCTCTTCGCCATTTGAGCTCTCCATTTTCCGTCCACGCCAAGGACTAAGTTAAAAATTAATTACCAACCTGAAATTACGCGTATTTCTTTTGAATCTCCACAGCAACAGCCGAAGGCACAGGCTCGTAATGATCAAACTGCATTGTATACTGCGCTCGCCCCTGACTCATAGAGCGAAGGGTATTCACATAACCAAACATGTTTGCCAAAGGAACCATTGCATTCACAACCGTTGCAATGCCGCGCGCTTCAGTTCCTGAAATTTGCCCCCGACGAGAATTGAGATCACCAATAACATCACCAACATAATCATCTGGTGTAACAACTTCCACCTTCATGATCGGTTCAAGAAGCTGTGCACCAGCCTTCTTTGCTCCATCACGAAAAGCTGCACGAGCAGCAATCTCAAAAGCTAAAACCGAGGAATCAACATCGTGATAGCCACCATCAATGAGTGTCGCTTTTACACCAAGCATAGGAAATCCCGCAAGAGGACCTGACCCCATAACACTTTCAATCCCTTTTTGGACGCCGGGAATATATTCTTTAGGAACAGCACCACCAACAATCTTTGACTCAAAAATAAAGTCATCACCATCATGAGGCTCAAAAACAATTTTTACACGAGCAAATTGACCAGCACCACCCGATTGTTTCTTATGGGTATAATCAATTTCCGCCATTTTAGTAATTGACTCACGATAAGCAACTTGAGGCTGCCCAACATTTGCTTCAACCTTAAACTCACGCCGCATACGGTCAACAATAATATCAAGATGAAGCTCACCCATTCCAGCTATAATAGTCTGTCCAGATTCTTCATCCGATTTAACACGAAATGAAGGATCTTCGGCTGCTAGACGGTTAAGAGCAATACCCATTTTTTCTTGATCTGCTTTTGTCTTCGGTTCAATTGCAATCTCAATAACAGGCTCTGGAAATTCCATTCTCTCCAAAATAACAGGCTTCAAAGGATCACAAAGAGTATCACCTGTTGTCGTCTCCTTAAGCCCTGCAAGAGCAACAATATCACCAGCAAATGCTTCTTCAATATCCTCACGAGAATTTGAATGCATTTGAAGCATACGCCCCAAACGCTCCTTCTTCTTTTTCACAGTATTCTCAAGAGAAATACCTTTCTGAACCTTACCTGAGTAAATACGACAGAACGTCAATGAACCAACAAAAGGATCATTCATAATTTTAAAGGCAAGCATAGATAGCGGAGCATCATCAGAAGATTCGCGTGTCGTTTCAGACTCAGTCTTTACATCAATACCCTTAATCGCCGGAATATCAATTGGAGAAGGAAGATAGGAAACAACAGCATCCAAAAGTGGCTGCACCCCCTTGTTTTTAAAAGCCGTACCACAAAGAACCGGATGAAACTGAACTTCTACTGTCCCCCTACGAATGAGAGAAACAAGCTGCTCATTGGTTGGCATAACACCTTCCAAATAAGCCTCTGTGGCAGCTTCATCAACCTCCACAGCCATCTCAATCAATTTCTCGCGATATTCTTCAGCTTTCTCCCTTAAATCAGAGGGAATTTCACTTATCACTGCCGAGGCACCAATAGAACCATCCCACTTTAAAGCCTTCATCTCAACAAGATCAACAACACCCTCAAAGTCATTTTCAGCCCCAATTGGCAACTGCACAACAAGCGCTTTAGCACCCAACCGAGAACCAACCATCTCCACACTACGATAGAAGTCAGCTCCTATTTTGTCCATTTTATTAACAAAAACCATACGAGGCACACGATATTTTTCAGCTTGCCGCCAAACAGTTTCCGTCTGAGGCTCCACACCGGCATTTGCATCCAACAAGGCTATTGCACCATCAAGAACACGCAAAGAGCGCTCAACTTCAATCGTAAAATCAACGTGCCCTGGCGTATCAATGATATTAAAACGACGCTTGCGACCGTCCTTCCCCTCCCAAAACGTCGTTGTCGCAGCAGATGTAATCGTAATACCGCGCTCCTGCTCCTGCTCCATCCAATCCATTGTAGAAGCACCGTCATGGGTCTCTCCAATTTTATGATTCTTACCGGTATAGAACAGAATACGTTCAGTCATCGTAGTCTTACCAGCATCAATATGCGCCATAATACCAAAATTACGATAATCTTTAATTTTATATTCGCGAGCCATTATATTTGCCTTAGTTTAAAACTTCTACCAGCGATAGTGAGAAAAAGCACGATTAGCTTCAGCCATACGATGAACATCTTCACGCTTTTTCACGGCAGAACCGCGATTATTAGCCGCATCCATCAATTCACCAGACAAACGCTCAATCATCGTCGTTTCATTTCGACCACGTGCCGCCGTAATCAACCAACGAATAGCAAGAGCCTGACGACGATCAGGACGAACATCAATCGGAACTTGATAAGTAGCACCACCAACACGGCGTGAGCGAACTTCAATATGAGGAGCAACATTCTCCAAGGCCCGATGAAACAGAGCCACAGGATCTGTTTTTACTCTTTTTTCTACAGAATCGAGCGCACCATAAACTATACGCTCTGCAACTGATTTTTTACCATCAAACATAATGGCATTCATAAATTTCATAATAACCAAATCACCAAATTTTGGATCTGGATTAATCTCACGTTTTTCTGCTCTATGACGACGGGACATTGGCTTTGTCTCTCAATATTATTTTGGACGCTTTGCGCCATACTTTGAACGGCGCTGTTTACGATTCTTGACACCCTGTGTATCAAGCAAACCACGAATAATGTGATAACGAACTCCCGGCAAATCTTTCACACGACCACCACGAATCATCACAACAGAGTGCTCTTGAAGATTATGTCCCTCTCCAGGAATATAACCAATCACCTCAAATCCATTCGTCAAGCGAATTTTAGCAACTTTACGAAGGGCAGAATTAGGCTTCTTCGGTGTTGTTGTATAAACACGCGTACAAACACCACGTTTCTGCGGATTCGACTGCAGAGCAGGAACCTTATTACGTTTAACTGGCGCCACACGCGGCTTGCGAATCAACTGGTTTACGGTAGGCATGCAACCTTCCTCTTTTCGATCTACATTCTTCTCACCCAATCGGGCTTTTCTATTTTTATTTCCATCCACCCCAACAGAATCGGAACAGATATCTAAGTCTACACACAAAATCGGGCACACCTGCAAAAAACAGTTTACCCGACCACAAGCAGAGAAGGCAATAGCCTTTTGCACTAGCATTTGCTTTTAATCTTCTTAACACCTGTGAACAATCTTCCGGCTCATATCCAAAACAACCTGATCACATCCACATCGGTTATGTTCATCTCTAATAGCGAGAACACGTACATTCGTCAAGAACTAAACAGCAGAAAGTTTTTTAAAAATGAAAATAAATTAAATTTTAAAACTTTAAATTTGCTTTTACCGCTACTCTTGATAAATCAATTTACCATAGTAATATCCCCTATAAATAAGGAGTGTCATGAAAATAGCAACGTGGAATATTGCCGGAATAAAAGCACGACATGAAACATTATGTCGATGGTTACAGCAAAGCCAGCCGGACATAGTCTGTTTACAGGAAATTAAAAGTATTGATGAAAATTTTCCACGCGATGCAATTGAAAGTTTAGGTTACCATATAGAAACACACGGACAAAAAAGTTTTAATGGCGTTGCGATTCTCTCTAAAAAAACACCAGATGACGTAATCCGTCGATTACCAGGCAATGATAATGATAAACAAACACGTTATATTGAAGCTGTTTATTCAACAAACAAAGGTGTTGTTCGTGTTGCATCTCTCTATTTGCCAAATGGGAATCCTATTGAGAGTGAAAAATATTCCTATAAGATAGAATGGATGGAAAGATTATATACACATGCAAAATTATTGCTTGCGTATGAAGAACCTCTTATTCTAGCGGGTGATTATAATGTCATCCCCGCTCCATTAGATGCAAAGAAGCCTCAAGAATGGTATCAAGATGCCTTATTTCTTCGAGAAACAAGAAAAGCATTCCAACGCATTCTTCATTTAGGTTTTTATGATGCTATCCGGAATGTCACCGATACTCCCTCCTTCAGTTTTTGGGACTTTCAGGCGGGTGCTTGGCCTAAAAATAATGGGATTCGCATTGATCATTTATTATTATCACCAGAAGCTGTTGATCAACTTATTTGCGCTCATAGTCAAACAGAAGTAAGGGGATATCAAAAACCATCCGACCACGTCCCTGTTTGGATTCATCTTAATATCAATTAATAAAGTACAATCCTTATTTCATGAGACAACAAAAAAATTCCGCTCAAAAATAATAACTATGCTACAGCATATAAACAGTATATCTTAAGCAACTAAAATAAAAATAAATGAATGGAGGACATAAATGAAGAAATCATTGTTAATGCTTATTGCAGCAGCGGCCATTGGGTTCACAAGTGTCGCACATGCTGAACACGATACTCTTGAAAAAATAAAACGAACGGGGGAAATTACTTTAGGTGTCCGTGAATCATCTGGTTTAGCCTACGCCCTTGGTAATAATAAATATGTAGGTTTTCATACAGAAATGGCAGAACGGATCATTGATGATATTTCAAAAAAAATTGGTAAACCAATTAAAATTCATTATCTTCCCATCACTTCTCAAAATAGAATTCCTCTCTTAAAAAATAAAACCTATGATTTTGAGTGCGGTTCAACAACAAATGATATTGCCCGCAGTAAAGAAGCAGCATTTGCTTATACGACATACATTGAAGAGGTTCGAATTGCTGTCAAGAAAAACTCTAACATTAAATCTCTTGAGGATTTAAATGGAAAAACAGTTGCAACGACCACCGGTACAACATCTGTTCAACTTATTCGTAAAAATAAACGTGCAAAAAACATTCAGTTTAAAGTTTTAAAGGGGAAAGATCACGGAGATAGTTTTTTATTATTAGAATCTGGTAAGGCAGATGCTTTTGTCATGGACGCTTCAATTCTTGCTGGACATATTGCTAAATCAAAGAATCCATCTGATTATGTCATTCTTGATACTGTACTTTCAGTCGAACCTATTGCCTGTATGCTCAGATTAAATGACAAAAAATTTGAACAAACAATCAACGATAGTATCGTACGTCAGATTAAAGATGAATCACTGGAACAGCTTTATAATAAGTGGTTTATGAAACCGATCCCACCTGCTAACACTGTTATGAACCTTCCCTTATCAAAACAAACAAGATATGCTTGGGATCACCCAAATAATAAGCCTCGAGAAAGCTACATAGAAAAAGATTTATAAAATTTAATAAAGAAGAACCACACTCTTTAAAAATTGAGTGTGGTTTATATTTTAATTCACTTTTTAATAAATTTGGCCTATGTAGATGCGCTTGGTTTATTGTCCTATTTGTGAATGACTAATTTGAGGGAATATCAATTAATGGACTTTTCTTTCCTTTGTAGAGATGACCTTACTCAAACACTGATAACAGGATGCTTGGGAACTCCCGGCGTGAGTCATACCTATTTAGATACACTTCTCGATGGCTTAAAAAATACGGTTATACTGTCTATCACTTCACTTATATTAGCTGTATTGTGTGGTGTTATTATAGGAACAATGCGCACTTTACCCAAAACATCGATAATCAATTGCATATTTCGCACTATCGGTGCTATTTGGGTAGAGATTATGCGTAATATTCCCCTCCTTGTACAAGTGTTTTTGTGGTATTTTGTTGTTCCTAAGATTTATCCACCAGCGATGAAATTTTCCCCCATTCTCTTAATAACGTGCGCATTGGGATTCTTTACATCTGCACGCATTGCAGAACAGGTTCGTTCAGGCATTGAAACGATTCCTTCTGGACAACGCTATGCTGCTATGGCAATGGGATTTACAACTTATCAAAGTTATCGCTATATTATACTACCACGTGCTATACGTATAATTATGCCACCTCTTACTTCAGAAGCAATGGGGATTGTGAAAAATTCGTCTATAGCATTCGCCGTTTCAATAAATGAGCTCATGCAATTTCAATACCAAGCAATTGAAGAGGTAAGCCATGTTTACGAAAATTATTTGCTTGTTACGATTCTTTATATTCTAATAGCCTTATTCGTATTCATTGTGATGACCGTCATTGAACAAATACTCAAAATTCCTAATTTTCAAACAAAGGGAAATTGAATATGATGAATTTCATAAGCTCTCAGTTTGGACTTTATTTTCCTTTCAATTTTTCCGACTTTGATTTTTCCTTTTTTACCTTTGATGTATTTCGTTCTTACATTTTATCAGGTTTACTTTTTAGCGTTTTTCTAACTCTTTTTGCAACGGTATTGGGGCTTGTTTTCGGCACCCTTTTAGCAATGATGCGCCTTTCTTCCATAAAACTTTTTTCTTGGTTTGCAATCGTTTACATAACAGCTATGCGTTCAATACCACTTGTGATGGTTATCTTATGGTTTTTCGTGCTTCTGCCTTTTTTAACTGGTACATCCATTGGTGCAAATAAATCAGCACTCATTACCTTTACCGCATTTGAAACAGCTTATTTTGCAGAAATTATGCGTGCTGGAATCAATTCAGTTCCGCAAGGACAAAAATATGCAGGGCAAGCTCTTGGAATGACCTATTGGCAAAGTATGTACATTGTCACTCTTCCTCAAGCCTTTAGAGATATGCTTCCAGTCTTTTTAACACAAGTTATTATCCTTTTTCAGGATACAACCCTTGTTTATGCCATCAGTGGCAACAGTCTTTTAAATGGTTTTGATATTGCTGCTAATAATTTTGGTGTAAAGCAAGAAGCTTATATCTTAGCAGCTATTTTCTATTTTGTTATCTGTTTTACACTGTCACAAATAGTTTTGTATTTACAAAAAAAAGTATCCATTATTCGCTAATAGGAAAAAAAATGTCTACTCATATGATCGAAATAAAAAATGTTTCTAATTGGTATGGCGAAGTTAAAGTCCTTAAAAACTGTACAACCAACATTAATAAGGGAGAAGTGGTTGTCGTTTGTGGTCCATCAGGATCAGGAAAGTCAACACTCATTAAAACTATTAACGCTCTCGTCCCTTTTCAAAAAGGTGAAATTTGGATTAATGGAATACCAGTTCATTCAAAACAAACAAATCTGCCTAAATTGCGAAGTCAGGTGGGAATGGTATTTCAACACTTTGAGCTTTTCCCCCATTTATCTGTCACAGAAAATTTGACAATTGCACAAATCAAAGTCCTAAAACGAAGCAAAAAAGAAGCACTTGAACGTGGATTGTTGTATCTTGAACGCGTTGGACTGATTGAACACAAAGATAAATATCCTGGTCAACTTTCTGGAGGGCAACAACAACGTGTTGCTATTGCACGTGCCTTAACTATGGATCCACTTGTCATGCTTTTTGATGAACCAACATCTGCTCTAGATCCTGAAATGGTAGGTGAAGTACTCGATGTCATGATTAGCTTAGCAGAAGAAGGTATGACGATGATTTGTGTAACCCATGAAATGGGATTTGCACAAAAAGTCTCGGAGCGTGTTATTTTCATAGATCAAGGAACAATTCTTGAAGACTGCTCATCCAAAGAGTTCTTTTCTGATCCGCAAGCAAGAAAACCGAGAACGCAAGAATTTTTGTCTAAAATCCTAAGTCATTAGCCATCAGATTATCGCAAAAAGCTATCTTTACTATGAACTTGTATACAAGAAACAGAGTTTAATAGCAGATGATAAAATGTAAAAATATTACAATTAGACGTTTAAAAGCTGTTATTTTTTAAAATATCAGCAACCAGTGAAATTACTGTACGTCTCTCAAATTCATTACAAAGAGCAAAAGCCTGTTCTTGCAAAGGTCGAATCCAATTTCTGTCTTTTACATTAGCTTTTTCATAGGCAGCAGTTAACATTGCCGCCCCACGGATAATTTTTCCTTCTTGAAGCAGCATATTTCCAAGCATTGCTTGGGCGGAATGATTTCCTTTTTTTGCTGAAAGTTGAAACCAACGTGCTGCTTGTATAAGATTCTTCTCCCTTCCCTCTCCTTTTAAAAATATTTTTCCTAAATGATACTGAGCTTTAGGATTTCCATAGTTTACCGCAGCCTGCATATAAAGATGAGCAGCATAAGAAGGATCAGGTTTCACAAATGATTGAGGAATGCCTTTTTTTATATATCCCGCAAGTTTAACCAATGCGTCAGAAACATAACTTTCATCCTCTGAACCAAGATCAGCACCTTTTTCAACAATATATGCAAAAAAATGATATGCTTTATAATCATTTCTAGGAACACCATCACCGTTTGCATAGATAGAGCCAAGTTTCCAATTCGCACCAATATGGCCTCTCTTAGCCGCACAACGTAATGCTGCAATAGCCTGATTTATATGCCCATTTTTATAAGCAGACATACCACGTTTTAAAAAATAAAACGAACCATCATTCGCTTCTTGCAAACTATTGACATCTATTGCATAAACAGTCGAAAAAAATCCCCCTAAAATCACAACAATCGTGACTTTTTTCCATATCTGAAACCTATTAACCATTTCCCCCCTATCTCAATTTTAATGATTATATCTGTTACAAATTTATTTGTAGATATTTAAAGTCTTTTTCTTAGTAAGAAGCATACGCGATTTTAAAGTAAAAATTTTAAAAGAAAAGACAAATAGATAAAAACCATCCAAAATGTTCGATAAAATTAACTATCCATTTTTATATACAACAAATTGATTTTTAAATATAAATCATTATTTTATATTTTGTAACACGTCCTTTAACATTCTAGGATTTATTGATCTTTAAATTTTATACGTATGAGTAAAAATCGTTCAATAAAATAACGTGCATTAAACAGCAACTTGAGAACGAAGAGAATACATGATGAATGGTAAGCGTTTAAGCATAAAAAACAATACGAAAAACGGATAAATATAATGATGATCGTTAACTTATAACTTCACGACTGCCTTACCACCTTAAAGCGAAGTTTTTTCCACAGTCAATATATAAACAATACAGCTTTCTGACATCATTTCACATGGGTTACTTCATACTTTACACACAAGCCCTACCTCAGAATACTCAACCACTATATACAACAAAAAATACCACATGTGTAATTTTACATACCTTATATTGCTACTCTAAATGATGATGTTTTACGGTAACAAATCAGAATATTGATTTATAATGATAATTTATTTTTTTGCATGTTGAATGAGTCCCTCGAATATCGTAAGATTCTCCCATTCCAAACCTGTTCCATGTTAAATAAATCAAAACCGTCCTCTTACACATTACAAGCAAGGGGGGCTATGTGGATCAAACTCTGTGTAATAAAGAACTAAAAATGCCTCTTATGAACGGTCTTAAGTGCCAAGGGCTATCCGGATTGGACGGGATGGTGCTACGGGGGGCTTGCTGCTTTACCAGCATAAAGAAGGGGAGCTCAAATGGATTTACCGTTATAGCATTCATGATCCCCGTCGTGAAATAGGGTTGGGTGCCTTAAGAGATGCTTCTTTAATGGTAAATATAAACAATAGATTTCAGTAGAGATTTTATGATCGTTCATGAAAAACTAACAAAAGAAAAAGTTCCCTTTAAAGAAGATCTATACCAGCCCTAATGGTGTGAAATCATTCATCAAAAAAGAAGAAGTTGAAATCAATTCAATCGCTCTAAAGCAACAAATATTTTTTTCTGCGCTGCACGCAATTCTACAACCCTGTTCCGTTCACGCTCAACAATTTCTGCTTTTGCATTTGCTATAAATTGGGGGTTGTTTAACTTAAGCGATATTTTTTCAATATCTTGTTCAATTTTACTGACATCCTTCCTCAAACGAACACGTTCAGCCTCTAAATCAATCAACTGTCCTAATGGTAAACAAAAAACAGCCTCTCCCAAAATCATTTGTGCTGATACTTGCGGAACTTTATCCGAGAAATCAATAACTTCAACACGCGCTAATTTTTTAAGAAGTGCATCATAACGCTTCACACGCTCTCGCGTTACTTCCCCTCCATCGACAACAACAAGAGGTGCTTGTGTAGCAACTGGAATATTCATTTCAAAACGTACAGACCGAATCCCTGTAACGACATTAATAAGCCAATTAATATCATCAGCAGCTTCTTCATCTATCAATGTTTCCTCTGGCCATTTTGTCAATGCGAGCATATCCTCACGCTTGCTGGCTTGCGTTTCTGTAAGAGACCACAACTCTTCCGTCATATGAGGCATAAAAGGATGAAGAAGTTTATAAACTTCATCTAAAACCCAAGCAGTACAAGCTTGAGCCTCATTTTTAGCATCTTCATTTTCCCCCTGAAAAATAGGTTTGAGAAGCTCCAAATACCAATCACATAATGTATTCCAAATAAAACGGTAAAGTGTGGCAGCTGACTCATTAAATTTATAGTGTTCAATACCAGTCGTCACTGCTGAAATCGTTTTAGATAACTCTGTTAAAATCCAACGATTAAGCGCCAGTTTTGCTTGTTCTGGCTTAAAAGTTGGATCATGCTTCACACCATTCATCTGCGCAAATCGGGTAGCATTCCACAATTTTGTCGCAAAATTACGATAACCAGCAATACGAGAAGTATCAAGTTTTACATCACGACCTTGTGCTGCCATAATAGCTAAAGTAAACCGAAGTGCATCAGCACTATATTGATCAATAAGCTCTAAGGGATCAATAATATTTCCCTTTGATTTTGACATCTTTGCACCCTTTTGATCCCGAACAAGAGCGTGCACATAAACCGTTGGAAAAGGAACGTCACCCATAAAGTGAAGTCCCATCATCATCATACGAGCAACCCAGAAAAAAATAATATCAAATCCTGTCACGGATAAAGATGTTGGATAAAAAGTAGATAATTCAGGCGTTTTATTTGGCCATCCTAATGTTGAAAAAGGCCAAAGCGCTGATGAAAACCAAGTATCTAAAACATCCGGATCACGGATTAATTCAACAACCTCACCATAATGAACAAAAGCTGAATCTAAAGCCTCTTTTTCACTTTTTTCAACAAAAACCGTTCCATCAGGACCATACCAAGCAGGAATCTGATGTCCCCACCATAATTGGCGAGAAATGCACCAAGGTTGAATATTTTCCATCCAATTAAAATAAGTCTTTTTCCAGCTATCAGGAACGAACTGCGTTTTTCCTTGTTGAACAGCCTCTATCGCTGGCTTTGCTAATTCAGCAGCATGAACATACCATTGATTTGTCAAAAAAGGCTCAATAGGAACACCACTGCGATCTCCATGAGGAACCATATGGGTATGATCATCAACAGAAGCTAAATATCCCTGTTCTTCCATCAAGGAAACAATCTTCTGGCGAGCAACAAAACGATCAGATTTATCGAGATTTTCTATTAACATTTTTAATTCATCTGACAAAATCAAACCATCGAAAAATGCTTCATTTCCACGGAGAAAAATCTCGGCTTTTTGGGTAAAAATATTGATCAAGCGTAAATGATTACGCTGCCCTACTTCAAAGTCATTAAAATCATGAGCTGGTGTAATTTTTACAGCACCACTTCCAGCTTCAGGATCAGCATGCGTATCACCAACAATTAATAACCTACGACCAACAAGCGGCAAAAGAGCATTTTTACCGATAAGATTTTTATAACGCTCATCTTCAGGATTAACAGCAATTCCTGTATCACCAAGCATTGTTTCTGGCCGTGTTGTCGCCACTGTTATAAAAGTTGTTGCATCATTTGGATCAAAAATCTTATCCTCAAGTGGATACCTAAAGTGCCACAAATGTCCTTGAACTTCTTTTTGCTCAACTTCAAGATCTGAAATAGCTGTCAACAATTTAGGATCCCAATTAACAAGGCGCTTATCCCTATATATCAACCCTTGCTTATAAAGCGTGACAAAAACTTCACGAACTGCCTGCGACAACCCCTCATCCATTGTAAACCGCTCACGCGACCAATCACATGAAACCCCAAGACGACGCAACTGGTTCGCAATAACGCCTCCAGTTTCATAACGCCATTCCCAAATACGCTCAATAAACTTTTCTCTTCCCATTTCTTGACGCGTTGGTTCTTGGCGTTCTGCAAGTTGACGCTCTACAACCATTTGTGTAGCAATCCCAGCATGATCCATACCAGGCTGCCACAACACATTTCTGCCACGCATCCGCTGAAATCTAACTATTATATCTTGAATTGTCGTATTGAGCGCATGCCCCATATGAAGTGAGCCCGTAACATTAGGAGGTGGAAGCATAACGCAAAAAGGTTCTGCTCCGCTTTTAGAACCAGCTCCGGCTTTAAAAGCCCCACGATTCTCCCATCTCTTTGTAACCCGTTGCTCTATAGAGGCAGCATCATAGTTTTTTTCTAACATTCTATTCATCCATAACGCCGTTGAAAAACACAATATACGATCACATCCCGATCAAAAACCCGTGAATTTCAGCCATTCACTAAAGAGCTCGCAAAATCGCAAACAAAATCCCAATAAAATGAAAAACATAAAAATAATGTAAAAAAATAATTAAGATGACTTTTTAATCGCCTTCACAATCTCTTCACGTAAAATATCTTCTAGTAAATTAGGCAATTTAGACTGTAACCATTCTGCTATAGCCGGACGCAACACATCCTTCGCAATCTTTTCTGCAGAAGAAATACAATATGCAGACAATTCCACATGACCATCCTCTCCAGCTTCTGACTGTGATTTCCTTATCTCATCTTCATATTCTTTTGCTTTATATACAGAATTCCGTTCTTCAGAAGAAAGCTTCATCTTTTGCATATCCATACCAACTGTATTATTTTCTGCCTCTATATCCTCTTTCTCTTGCTTTATCTTCCCTCCTTGATTTTCAGAAGAAAGACCAATACGATCAGCTAAAGCTTTCATAGCATCATCAACCGATAAGGTTGTATCATAAATACCCTCTGATACAACTTCTGAACGACCTTCCGAAGCATTCACTGCAACATCTTCATTTAAAAAGTGATCAGATTGAACCGCATTTTCTTCGATTATTTCACGAATAGATGTTAAAATTTCATCCATACTTGGCTCACGTAACACGCTTGAACTCTGTACCATACTTTACAACCTCTCAAAGACGCAACAACAAATAGAATCATATTTTCAGTGTATGCAAAAGAATTATAAGATCAACATGCCTCCCACGATATTTTCAAATATGCTTGTCATAAAGAGGGCGCTACACACAGTTTTCTACACTTTATAAAAATAACATCTCGCCGCAATATTTTTCAACATATTCAACTGTTAATTTACTAATCTTTTAAAAACTAAAATAATTTAAGATTCAAAGAGATACTTTTATGTATTATCGGATATATTTAATTGTTTTTAAACCTAAATAACTTGCAGTCAATTTACCAATAGAAGATTGAACACTATAGCTCGCCACAACAGCATTACGCTCTGCCATTGCAAGCGCAATCTGAGCATTAATCAACTGAGTACGAGAATTTAAAACATCCAGCGTCGTTGCTTGCCCTACGCGATTTTCTTGAACACGACCTTTCAGAGCAATTTCAGCAGCACGAACACTTTCACGGTAAGCAACAACAGATGAACGTGCGCCCTCCAACTGAAACCAAGCAGAAGTAAGTGCTTGCCTCGTATCACTATGCGCCAAATCGAGTTGAAGCTGCGCCTGTCCAAGCTGTTCCCTTGATTGGCGAATTTGCGCAGACGTACGCCCTCCTTCAAAGATTGGAACACTTACTGACAATCCTATTGATTTAGAAACGCCATCCTCTCCAGCACCGCTGTAGATTCGATTGTAAGATGCTGTTGCAGAAAAATCAACTTTAGGGAGCAATGCTCCTTCTTTTGCCTTTACATTGTAAACACTCGCATCGACTAAATATTTAGCATAAAGGATTGCTGGGTGCATCACAACGCTCATTTGGTAAGCCATATCAAGATTGACGGGAAAATCTTTGGCTACGGGTGGGCGTTTTAACTTTTCAGGATCAGAACCAATAACTTGTCGATACACTGCCTCTGCTGCTTTTACATCAGCACGAGCAAGACTCAGCTCGGAAACCGCCACAGAACGTGCAGCTTGAGCTTGAGCAAGATCAACATGCCCTCCTTCACCCACATCAAATTTTGCTTTATTGGAGCGAACTTGTTCCTCAAGAGCTGCCAAATTTTCTCTCCGAAGATCGGCAACACGACGTGCGTGATAGACATTAGCATAAGCGGTCACTGTCTCTAGAAATGTATTTTGTTCAACATTACGAAGATATTCACGCTGAGCCTGCAACTTAATTTGAGCTGAAGAAAAGATATTTTGCGTGATAAAACCATCAAATAACCTTTGATTTAATCTCACGCCTATAGATCCAGAAGTGACATAAGGACCCGTGAAAGACTTATTCCGCCCATAGTTCCCAACCCCTTCAACTTGTGGCAATAGCCCTGATCGCGCAATGACAACATCATCACTGGATATACGCACAGCTGCACGTTCACTATTCAACTTAGCATTATGTTTATAAGCCTTAGAAAAAGCATCCATCAATGTTTCAGCATAAACAGTCTCTGATAGTAAAATACTCAACACCAGTAATAAACACGCCTGAAACTTCTTGTTTATTCTAAACACAATACACACAATAACAAACCCCAAATAAATTACGAAACTATCTTTTATTCTCAAAACAAACAAGCACTAAAATACAAAACTAGGTGTTTTTAAAAAGCAAGGAAGAGGCTTTACAGCGAGGTTAAAAGCACGACGTGCCGAAATGATTCCATCTTCTTTTATATAGATTTGTGCAACAGCAGCATTTCCATACCCTTCAACCACAACAAGACGTCCACAATCTTTCATTTGATCAAAGATACCTTGTGGAATAAAATCAACAGATCCCTCAATGAAAATCACATCATAAGGTCCCTCAACGGCATATCCTTGCTCTAATGGACCATGAACGACAACCACATTATCACATTGATTACGTTCTAAAGCTTCAAGAGCACATTCAAAAAGAGATTTATTACTTTCTAAAGCAATAACAGACCCTGCAAGTTTTGCAAGCAACGCTGCACAATAACCACTATTTGCACCAATATCTAAAACAACATCTGATGATTTTACAGCGGCAAGCTGTAGTAATTTCGCTAGAGATGCAGGTTTCATCAAATAGCGTGCAGGAACCCCATCTTGCGCTGAACATAGAACAATATCGGTATCAAGATAACTTAACACTTTCATATCTTCCGATACAAAATCTTCACGAGATACCGTTAAAAAGGCTTCAAGAACTGATAAATCCGTTACATCGACTGTACGAATTTGATTGTCAACCATTTTGCGACGAAGCTCAGCAAAATCTGCAACCATAACGAATATTTTCTCCTAACCTACAAAAAACAAACAAAACAACGACAATAAGGGACGAAGATCTCTTAAACTATGGGTGTTAGAAAAAGGGATGCTACAGTCAATAATTAGATTTTAACTGTATAATCTCTCATACAAAAGTGTCTTCACAAGAATAGAGGGAAATAATCTATTTTCCTATACCTCATCTCCCCTAAAAGCCGTTTCGTTTAAAATCGGCTGGAGGCCTCGCCCGGAATCGAACCGGGATACAAGGATTTGCAGTCCTCTGCGTAACCATTCCGCCACGAGGCCTCGTCAACAAACATAAAGTGTTCAATAAGGGAAGGCAACGCATCCGTCAAGGTATAGAAGTCTTCTCTCACCTTTTTTCCTCTTATTACACAATTTATCATATTTTTTTAAAAAAAGTAATTTTATCCTTTGCAAATCAGTATTGCTTTGCTATAGCCTTTTCAACTAGATGATTGGGCACCGTTCCCCGGTAGCTCAGCGGTAGAGCAACCGGCTGTTAACCGGTTGGTCGCTGGTTCGAATCCGGCCCGGGGAGCCACTTTTCTTTTCTATCACAAATAACTTATTGATTTTCTATCTGTTTTTTTAAGTGAGGGATTCGTTAATAAAAGTGATGGAATAGGATTTTTGCTTTTTGCAATAAAGTAGAAACGCAATACCCTACGGGATGTATTTTTTGCAATGAACGCAAAAAATTGATTCATTTTAAATAGCACAAATAAGATTACTTTTTTAAACTACCGCGCCTCTATAAGAGAGCACTGCAATTATTTGCACATTATAAATTACGATTTTTTTCATCAGAGATGAATTATTAAGCCCCATCAGCAATGAAAAGATCTCATATATTTTTTTCCAAGGAAAAAATTATATGTATTCCAGAAAACAATTAAACTTAAAAAAAACTGCTCATGTAGCAATCATTTTGAAAAATAGAAGAAACAACAATCAAGGCATATATTATCTCCATACACCCCACATAACCTCCTCCCCATCCTAAAAGCAAAAAACATCAAACAAGTCTTTAAACATTCCGGCGTCTTATCTAACAGGGTGTTCCTCCTGCTAACCATTTCAACGCTTTACAAACAACCTTCCTTGGATATTTCATCACACTGTCATAAACATTTAATACATAAAGTCTTATAGGCTTTATACCCCCCCCAAAAAATAATAGTGTTTTACAGTAAAAACCAAGATAACGAGCGTAAATTGTTAAGAATCCTGAGAAAGCCTTCAGAAATCATGACATTCTCGCTATTGTATTATGCAACCACGCGCTTTTTTAAAGAGATATCTCTTAAATCCCCCAAGCCTCTTTCACAATGACTCCCGTAAATGATATAAAATGAAATCGATTGAGCAGCCCCATCTTTATTTTATAATAAAAGCCATGCCATCATACTATTTTCCGACTCTCAATCTTAGCAATCCCCCTTGCCTTTGAAAGAGTTGATAAAAATCATTTTATTTATTTCTCAAGTGTTTATCTATACGATAATTTCACATACAACGTACAAGTGAATAGTTTTGATTTGTCCACATAAATCGCTTCAAAATGAAAAAATTGCCTCTACAATAATGATTTCTTTTTTTAAGATTTTTAAAATCCAAACAGTTAGAAGTTTTCATTTCTAAAAAATGAAAACCTCTGAAGGATCTTCTTACTTTGACAAGAGTATTTTATAGCTCTTTTCAATTGAGAATAAATCAGCAAAAGTAAAAAATCTCTAGTACATGATCTTTTTTCAAGACTTATCTAAGCAGCCTTCTTAACTGATTTTCGAAATCGAAAAGGCTTTGCACGCTTTGCCACCGCTTTTGCTTTTTTATGCCTCTCATTTTGAGGTGAAGAATTCTTCCGCTGCAGCTGCGCGGCATCATCTTTTCGACCTAAAAACTGTTTTTGACGTTTAGATTTTTTAAAACGGTGTTCCTTATCGTTTTCTTTTTCTCTACTTTCTCGCACAATTGGCTTTTCTGGAAACGCTGCAAATTGTTCTGGAACAGACTCAACCACCAATTTCATACGAATCAAGCGCTCTATAGCACGCAACTTAGACCTTTCTATCTTCTCATCAAAAAGTGTAAGTGCTACACCAGATGCACCATTGCGTCCTGTACGACCAATACGATGTACATAACTTTCAGCTTCATCTGGTAAGTCGTAATTAATAACGTGACTTATCCCTGGTATATCAATGCCTCGTGCAGCAATATCTGTTGCCACTAGGATCTGCACAGATCTTTCACGAAAAGCTTTTAAAGCAGACTGGCGAGCACCTTGTGATTTATTTCCATGAATTGTTGCGACTAAATATCCTATCTTTTCTAAACTACGTGTGACAGCATCTGCCCCATGTTTAGTTCGAGTAAAAACAATAACCGAATCAAAAGCTGGATTTGTCAAAAGTTTACTTAAAACATTCTTTTTTTCATTCGTAGGAACACAATATAATTTTTGGCAAATCTCTACAGCCGTAGTACCTTGAGGAACAACTTCAATTTTAACCGGATCATTGAGTAAACATTTTGCAAGAACAGCAATTTCCCTGGGCATTGTTGCAGAAAAGAGTGCTGTCTGACGCTCTTGATGCAAAAGCTTTGCAATTTGCTTAACATCATGAATAAACCCCATATCCAACATACGATCTGCTTCATCCAAAATCAAAAAACGAGATTGGGAAAGATCAACACACTTTTCACGAACAAGATCTCTCAAACGCCCTGGAGTCGCTATCAAAACATCCACACCTGCTTCCATACGTTTAATTTGTTTTAAACGTGATACCCCCCCAAAAACAAGACATGTTGAAAGATGTGCTCCTTTTGCCACAGTGCGAATCGTTTCATCAATCTGAACAGCAAGTTCACGCGTTGGAGCTAAAATCAAAGCGCGTGCAGTTTTAGGACAGCGTTTATCACCCAAAGCCAAAATCTGACTTAAAATAGGTAAACCAAATGCCAAGGTTTTTCCAGAGCCTGTCTGAGCAACACCTAAAATATCGTGTCCTTTCAACATCACTGGAATAGCTTGTTCTTGTATAGGTTTAGGTTTACTCATTCCAGCAATGAGTAAATTTTTAATCAAAAGAGTAGGCAAACCTAACTTTGTAAAAACATTTTCTTCTTTTATAGGCAAAATAAAATCTCTCCTCAGCTGAAGAACTCAAAACAAGTAACCAGCTGAACTGTCCACTCAAGAATCCGCGCAAGAGAAATCCCTGACATTTTAAATGAAGCAACGCTTAACAAGCGGCTTGCGCAACTCACGAGCACCTTGAAACCAAGATAAAGGCGTATAAACTTCACTTTACAAAAAGCCAACAAACCAGCCTAAATGCCTTCATCCTCATTATCCTTGGATTATGATAAAAAAGCAAGAACTTTACGAAATACATTTATCATGAATAAAAACAATATTTAGATCGTTTACTTTTTGATGATTGTGTCCATCGGTAAATGTACCTTGATAAAATCAGGATAAATCTCGAGAAAAACTGGATTTTGTAAAGTTTTTTGACCGCCATAAATTAAATACCATTGAGTTTTATCAAAAATCGCCAACGTTTTATATCGAATGATGCGATCCTTCATCTCAAGAACTGTTGGAATTAAAGCATACAAAGTACCGTTATCAGTTTGTAAATACTCTATATTTTCTTTATCTAAATAATAAGCACCAGAAGGCAAACCCTCAAATTTCCTATGCAACTGTTGAAGAAAATCACTACGTAAAGCACTCTCTGTTGTATTCAATCGATGTGCCATCTCTTTATAAAGCCGCTCAGGCATATAATGAGAAATAGGCGTAAAATCCCTATTTTTTATAGCATTATTGACATCAACAACGACTCTTGAAAGTTCAGCTTTTTGTATTATTGTCGGCTGAGATGCTAAACTCTGTTGATTAACAATCAAAAATAAAAATAGACTTAGCACTAAATAAAAAATAGGTTTCATCATTATACTTCTTGTTTTAGTAAAATTTCAGTTTCTCAAATAACGAAATCAAATAACGTTTGATCATCAGTAATATCACGATAACGCCAACCTAACGTTTGAAATTTTTCCTCTAAAAGACAAAAATTACCGTATTTTTTTGTTTCAATCGCAACCAATACAGAACCAAAGTTTCTCGCTGATTTTTTAAAATATTCAAAACGTACGATATCATCATCTGGTGATAATGTGGAAAGAAAATGACGCAATGCACCAGGATGTTGCGGAAAACTAAAAATAAAATATTTTCTCAATCCTTGGAAACGTAAAGCACGCTCTTTAATTTCTGGCAAACGCTCAAAATCAAAATTACCTCCTGAAATAACGAGAAGAATTTTTTTCCCCTTTAACTCTTGAGGAGGTATACTGTTAAGCGCATCAATCGATAAAGCACCAGCCGGTTCAAGGACCACACCTTCAACATTAAGCATTTCAACCATCGTAGAACAAACACGATTTTCAGGAACCGTAATGACAGAATCAGGAGGAAACTTCTTTAAAATTGCATAGTTTAGTGCACCAATTTCAGCCACAGCAGCACCATCTACAAAAGTGTCGATACTTTCAAGCTTGACGCGTTTTCCACTCTCCAAACAAGCAAGCAAACTTGCAGCTCTTCGCGGCTCAACGAAACGAAGCTTTGTCTTCCAACCATATTCATGTAAAAACTTACTCACTCCACTTGCCAAACCACCACCCCCTACCGGCACAATCATTAAATCTGGCTCACTTTCTCCATTGAGTTTTTTCCACTGTAAAGCAGCTTCACAGAGCACCGTTGCCTGCCCCGTAATAATGCGAATATCATCGAAAGGTGGAGCCATTACACCACCGCTCTCCACGACAAAGGATTGCGCAGCTTCATAACATTGATCAAATGTTTCACCAATCAAACGAATATCAATGAATTCTTTACCAAAAATACGTGTTTTTTCAATTTTTTGTTGTGGCGTTGTCATAGGCATAAAAATCACGCCTTTACGTTTAAAATAACGACAAACAAAAGAAACCCCTTGCGCATGATTCCCCGCTGAAGCGCAAACAAATGCAGAATCTGGTGATATACTGCTAAGCATTTCTGAAACAAAATTGAAGGCACCACGAATCTTATAAGACCGCACCGGTGTTAAATCTTCACGCTTTAAATAAATTTCTGCATCATACTTTTGACTAAGAAAATCATTTCTTTGAAGTGGAGTTTCAGCAAACACGTGATGCAATCCCACCATAGCTTTTGTGACGTCTTGAATAAATTGACTCATAACACTAATCATTTCATACTTTATTTACATTATAAAAGCTTTTTCTATCGATAAAGGAAACTATTGTCAGTCAAAATTTCACTAAAAAAATGAAAAATGTTTCTTTTGTCATTAATTCTTGATTCAATAAAAGATATAGCTTATGAGAGAAATCACATCGCGGACGTGATGAAAACGGTAAACATAGCAGACTTAAAATCTGCCGGTCGAAGACCTTGCGGGTTCAAGTCCCGCCGTCCGCACCAGTATATCTTAATTTACCTTATTTTCCAATGATTTATTAAAAATCAACAAAAATCAAAATACCTTCTAAATCACCTTTCGCAACTTTATTATAACGTCATCAGACGGCACCGCGATGATGCTAAAATACGAATCATTGCTGCTTTTTGAGGTACCTTTTTAGCACTTTGACCTCCTCCTCGTCTTTTAGGGTGGAGAGACAGTCAATCTCGATTTCCTCATCCTTAAGGATAAAGAAATGAGTCATATCTTAACGTTAAGCAGCTTTCACAACAGGACTTGGTAAAATTCGCTTAGCTTCTGTTGTAACTGATTTGTAATGCTTAAACTCTTCTTCAAGGTCATTTGCATCTAACAAACGCCTCATCATCAATCCTAAGATTTCTCCAACACCAGCAGCACCATTCACACTCTTAACAGGAGTAATATAATATGAAGAAAAGTAAGTGAGATATGGAGATAGATCTGAGTTTAGTAGGAGCAGTTGTTATTTGTTTTATTGCTAATTTGGGGTTGGTTTATACTCTTCACGACTCTTGTAAACGACGTAAAGGCTCAGAAAAGAGATAGAAGAAAAAGATAATATAATAGATTAAGAAGCTGAAATAATGCGTGCATAAAAAGACATAATTCAAAAACAAGAAGAGTCAATTCGACGATTAACTGCTTCTAAGATTATTTTTCCTCGAATGGCCGTTAAAAATTTGGACAAAAAGTAGTTTCAAGTACTTTCGCACAAACATTTTTTCAAGACAGGCAATCACAACACGCTCTGTCATAGCGCACATATAAATACGCAACAGCCCCCTTTAATGGGGAAAATACGATCATCAATGCACAAACCATTCTCTATCTTGATCTAGGGGGCACCAAAACAGGTTGGGTGATTTCTCATGTAGACAGCAGTATAACAAGTGGCACTATCAATTTTGAATCCTGTCGCTTAAAAGGCAATGGTATGCGCTATTTGCGTTTTCAGCAATGGCGTACAAAATGAAGGTAACAACAGATAAAGGCAATGCCTCACAAGAAAGGATGATTAAGACAGTGTGCAAAAAAGCATACACTTAAAGACGACAAAGAAGCAAATGCTTTAGCGATTTTATATTTAAAGAAAGAGGCGCGCATGTCTAATGCAATACCGTGGATAAGATTTCATCTGTATGACTGGATCAAATGGGACAGATGGAATGACATTGGAGCAAAGGAACGCTTATATGACGCTTCTCGTTCGCATATACGATAAAAAAGCACCAATTAAAGAAGAATTTGGAACGCTTGCACGTACTGTACTTGCAATTGCTCGCAAAAAGTTTGCTACTCTTGTCGAATATTTAATGAGGAATGATAAACTTGTTGAAACAGATAATGGTTTGTGGAATACGCGCGTTGAAGAAGAGCTAAAAGATTTTACTGATAAAAAAGAGCACATATGGCAAGTTGTAGTGAAGATGGCAAAAAAGGTGCACAAACAAAACGTTTTTTTGCTGAAACAACCGCTAAGCAAAATCAAGCTATAAAGAATAAGAATATAGGCATATAATTAATACTATCGTATTAGCAAAAAAAAAGAAATTGGTTCTGAAAGTTTAGAATCAAACGATTTGGTTGACGAACCAGCAGAGGTTCATGCTTGCAAAAGCCAACCAGAGCAAATCGCAACGGGTGTAGAAAACCAACCTCCCATTCACGAGCAAGAGAACGTTCCCCAAAAAGCAAAACAAGCGAAAGCTAATCGTGGTTGTCGATTGCCTGAGGATTTTGAACCCGACTACGATTTTGCAATCGAAGAAGGCTTACTCCAAAGCGTGTCAAAGTCGAAATCGCAAAGTTTCGAGATTATTGGAAAGCCAGAACAGGAACGGATACATGCAAAACGGATTGGAAAGCGACATGGCGCAATTAGGTGCAAAAAGCTGTCGAGGATTTTGAGAAAGAAAAAACTATGGAAATCACTCTCAAAGACAAAAAAACGTTGATGAACCCATCTCAGACAGCATCTTTGATATCGGGTATCGAGGTCACTTTGAAACACATTCATAAGATGATAGCTCCGGAGTTTCCTTTGGCTTTGAAGAGTGGTAGGCATTGACACAACAGCAAGAAGCGATTGTCTTAGATGCTTGTGATCAACTTCACAAATTGTTTTAAGTGAAAGCGAGCAAAGAGGACATAGCCAAGGCAATTTGGATGCTTTCGTATAGTTTGAAAATTTCGCAACAGGCAGCTCATGAAGGTATGGCGCTTACCTATGGAATGGTTTTGGAAAGTGTTTCTACATGGTCACTGATGAAAACGGTTAAACGGATTTTATGCGATGAGGTAGAAGGTTTATCGGATACGTTTTTTCCAAGCACTCGTGAATTAGTAAGATTATGTCGTGATTTGGAAAACAGTATTTTGACGAAAGCCAATCTTGTGCGCAAGGCTGTTTTGAACATCCGTGAAAAAGGCTAAAAAAAGGCGATGAGAGAGAATTCAAGGCCACTCACGTTGGTTGAAAAGCAAAAACTTGAAGGGATTTTAAATGGTCTTGGAGGAACAGTGAAAAACAC
This sequence comes from Bartonella sp. AS69XJJH, assembly GCF_042195585.1. NCBI lineage: Bacteria > Pseudomonadati > Pseudomonadota > Alphaproteobacteria > Hyphomicrobiales > Bartonellaceae > Bartonella > Bartonella sp. AS69XJJH. The sequence goes on from NZ_JBHIOO010000015.1 coordinate 23,605, forward strand.
TGCAGATTAGCAAACTAGTAAAATTGCTGAGCTCTTTGGGATTAGATATATATTTAAATCGGTAAAAAGATACCGTAAAGGGCGATTTATAGATTTTATGATAAAAAATCTATAATATAAAACGCTCTGTACGGTCAAATTTGAAGCAAATAGACAAATTTGTAAAATTAGGATTAAAGTATGTTCATTTTAAAACATCTATTCTTAAAAAACCGTAAACAGCCCATGGGAAAGAGGTTTGTTGCAACAGCTGTTGGTTATGTTCCTTGGGGAGACGGAGCAGAGGAGTATTTTTACAACCTCTACGAATATGAAGACGGTACAAGAGAGTGTGAAAAGTTTGATGGCGGTCAGTATTACAAAACACCTAAGAAGGCAGATTTTAGTACCAAAGCGCAAGTGAAAGCTTAGATTTATGGGGGTGCTATTCCGAAAAGCATTCTCAATTACGAACCTCTTATAGATGAGATCAATAAAGAGATCAAAAAATTATCGAAAACCACAGGAAATAAATATGTTTACAGATAAACAGCTAAGAGCCTTGTTTGGTATTATAACTTTTATATTTTTATGTTTTTTAGGAATTAAAAAAATCTTGACTTTATTCAGAGTATTTTGACATTCGCGTCTGTTTCTTTGGTAATAGTCACAACTGTTTTTGTAATTTTATGCAATTCTAATATTCCTCTTGAATTGCAAAGCAACCCAAAATACAAATGCGGAAATACAACGGGTTGGGTGAAACTAACACGTGATTTACAACAGTATATGCACAGACTTTTAAATATAATAATTTTAGCGCTTGTCGTTTTAATTTTCCCAAGTAGTTATAAAGAAACTGTTTCTGTGCCTATTATTTCTAAGTACTTGGAGTATACGCTTTCTTTTTCATTGGGTCCTGTACTTTGGTACTCAGATATTGCTCTTTGGTATTCTTTTTTAGTCTGTGTATTTTTCCTTATGTTGCGTACACGCAGTTTAATAAATATATCTATTTACACACTACAGTGCTCCATTAAAAAGCCATAGTAAAATTTCCAATTTTATAAAACTGTTCAGATTAAATGGCGTTGTCTCTTCTCAACGTTCATAGATAAAATCAATAAGAAGATAAAAAACTATTGTGGGCTGTTTGATACTCTTTGTAGCAGGAAAGAGGTCAACGCATTGAACGAAGCATGGCGTCACGTAAAATGGCGTTAATCCGCGTTTGATATCCTTTCCCTTGACTTTTAAGCCACGCTAGAACGTCTGAATCCACACGTACTGTTGTGACAGTTTTGGTTGGTTTATAGAATGGATTGCGAACGGCGTTTTTCCAGAATGCATCATTGAGTGACGGAATATCACTATGATCAATTGCACTATCCGGCATTGCAGCCAGTTTATCAACTTCAACTCTCTGTTTATCTATCAAAGGTGATAAGTTACCTACATCAATTTCATAAAGAACTTTCTTCTTCATAACGTTTCCTTTCTTTCAAATTAGATCGCCGCGCTGAAATAATACGGATTACTTCGATACCATCTTTATCATCATGGACAGTATGCGCTACGAGCAGCAGTAAAAAACCATCTACAAGCCCTAAAGTTTGCCAACGATATTCCCCGTTTTCAATACAGTCTTGCTTAACCATGGCGAATGGGTCTGCAAAAACACGAGCAGCAATTTCAAAACTGACACGGTGCTTTCAAAGATTACTTTTTGCTTTAGTTTCATCCCATTCAAATCTTATGTTAATACATTTATGTATGTATATAAAGAGTTTTAAATGAACACTGAACTATTTATGTTTTTTTGCATATTAAATATAATTTTATATGTTAAAAAACAATAATATCCTTTTGAAATAATTGAATAAATAAGCAAATCACGCTAAGATTTTGTATGTATTAAAATACAAATTTAAGGTAAGAAAAACATGCTAAATAAAGTGATGTTAATCGGGCGTTTAGGTGCTAATCCCGAAAGCAAAACAATGAATTCTGGAGCAGAAATAGTCAATTTTAGTATAGCGACTTCTGAGAGCTATACGGATAAAAATACTCATCAAAAAGTAGAGAAAACTGAATGGCATTCAGTGGTGATTTTTAATCCACATTTAGCAAAAATTGCACTTCAATACTTGAACAAAGGTCCAAAGGTTTACGTAGAAGGCAAATTACAGGCACGCAAATGGCAAGATAAAAACGGTGGTGGACATTGTACAACAGAAATTGTTTTACCACAATTCAAAGGCGAATTATATTTGCTTGATGTCAAGAAAGATCAATCATCACCCCCTACCCCTTCACCCATCACTTTCCGAAGTTATGCTATCGCTTCAGGTGCAGCTAGTCATAGCACATCTCTTAATGATGTTATCCCATTCTAATTGATAAAATATGACAAAGAGAAAAAACGTACAAAACGTGGACGTCCTCGGATTAAAGGATGTATCAGAAAAGCAAACGGACGCATCTCAAGAGCAAAAACACCGGCAGGTACCCCAACGGGTAAAATGATATAACCTCTCTTTTTTCCTTTTGCACAACGTATGATACGCCCCACCTCCTGCATCACATCCACATGACTTTTACGGAGATGTAAAAACATGATGGCATCAAAAGCAAGAACATCCCCCCTCAGACAGATATCTTACATTGGTTAAAACACGGCAGACATTCTCTCCCGCATCTTCCTTAAGTCAATCAAGGGCTTTATTACGTTCTTTGGCCTTTGTATTCCATCAATATGATCAAAAGTACAGTGAAGAGACGGCGTATCTTTATGGACCTTATGAAGATCATACAATTCTTTCTGTATTTCTTTAGAATTGAACTTATCACGGATATGCTTAAACGTATTGATATCTTTACAAAAAGCTAAAGCCCGACGCATAAGATTTGGGTCATCCTCAAATCAACCTTCAGATCTATTTTAGCAAGGGCTTGATAACAGCCTATGATCTTGGTTTTACCATCAAGAATAAGTTCATAATTCTCATCTGTTATCAGATGTTTCATGAATTGGCTGACTTCCTCTTCATCAACACCCAGAATAATAATCTTATAGAGAGCTAAAAGTTCATTCTTAACGCCTTTAAAGAAAGTATAGGTATAGAGCTCTTTTCCATAGAGTTCTTCATCATCCATGAATGTCAAAACGACATTGATCTCATTGGCTTGTTTTTGGCATTTATCCGTAAAGATCTTTGTGGTTGCTGTCATGTACAGACGTCTTTTACCTCGCATAATGCTGTTATTATGAACCTTGATAAATTCAAATTCATTGTCGTCAGTTCCCAATGAAGCCCCAGTGGTTCTATGGGCTTCATCACAGATGATCAGATCAAATTCCGGTAAAGCATATTTCTTTTGCGCATCTGAAATCACTTGGATGGAATAATAAGTTGAAAAGACCACGATCATTTCATTTGCTTTTTCTCAAAGCTTTTGAGCATCAGTTGGTAGCTGGTAAGGCAAAATCAGATGCATCCAGACCAGCCCCATCATCATCTTGTGTTTTACGCCGCTTGCCAACTTATGTATCAGAACATACAGCAAAGAAACGCAAGGGGACTTGTGCAGGTGCGAGCGCCCTCGCATTAGTATTCCGGAAGCCTGAAAGTACTGAGTTCGAGTCAGCTTTTTTGCTTTTAGTGCTCATCGCACCTAGACATAGAAAGATATCCCATAATTCCGAGACACCCACAGAGTGGGCTCATTTATGATGGAACTTCAGGGCTTTCAGACCCTACTGATCACTGCGTAGACGACCAAAACCACTCTTTAAGTAATAAAATAATTTCAGGAAATTGGCAATCAAAATTAAAATAATCTCAAAGACTGTAAAATTGGGCACTCTTCAAAAGAGAGACAATGCTAAGAGCTGTCATCATGGTTAGTCATCAACCCACACAATACTTCTTTTTCAGAACACGCACAACGCGATATAAGAAAAAATGTTGTTTGCAAAGTTCTCTCTTGCCTATACAAAGAGAAAATGAAAAATTTGGAGGGCTCCTATGATAAATGACATTTACTGTGTTGGACGCAATTATGTTGAACATGTTCATGAACTAGGCAATGTTATTGAAGATGAACCCGTTATCTTTAGCAAGCCCAAAAGTTCACTCGTTTTAGGCAATGAAATTTATCTCCCTGATTTTTCAAAAGAAATACATTTTGAAACTGAAATTGTGCTCAAAATCTCAAAGGACGCTTTCATGGTCATGGAGGCAAAAGCAGGAGAATGCTATGATGCCGTAGCAATAGGTCTTGATCTCACAGCGCGGGATTTGCAAACAAAACTGAAAGAAAAAAAGCTTCCTTGGCTTTTATCGAAAGGATTTAAAGGCGCCGCATACGTTTCAGATTTCATAAACAAGAAAAAAATAAACAACCCAATAACCTTTGCAATGAAGCTCAATGGCGAAACAAGACAAGTTGGCAATACGAAAAACATGATCTTTAGCTTTGAGAAGATAATATCATTTTTAAGTCACTACATTCAGCTAAGACGTGGTGATCTCATATACACAGGCACTCCACAGGGTGTCGGAAAACTTTCTCAGTTTGACAGAATAGAATTGTATCTCGAAAATCAATTAATTTCAGAGCTAAAAGTAAAATGAATCATCAAATACTGGCCTTTTTCATTGTTTCATTTTTTTAGTCATCTCACTTAATTTTAGTCATCTTACAGGGGCCGAATATGGCCCTTATCATCGATAATGCAACGAGATCGGGAAGAAAGAACGCATTTACGAATGTTTTAGGATTGTGTACAGCAACATATGTGCATGGGACATTTTCCATACCTAAGTGTATCAGCGCTCATTCTCAATAACAAAACGCTATTTTTTTTAGTAAAACTCATGGGAAGCTGCTATTTATTATACATGGGCTTTAAATCAATTAAAGCTAGGATACACAGCTTAAATTCAAAAGAAAGAATATCAACGAATGAAAAGCATGCCGTCGGTAAAACAAAGCTGTTCACCAGCTATATGGACGGTTTTTTAACACAAATACTAAACCCCAAAGTATCTATATTTTACATAGCAGCTTTTCCAAAATTCTTAGCTTCTGGTGGTAGCATTAAAAAAGGCTTTGAACTTGTCACAATACATTCTTTCAATATCTTTGCATGGTTTACTTTAATGACTATTTTTATATCATTTGCCAGTACCGCTTTAAAAAAGAAACGTGTAAAAGGCTCGATTAATATCGCGACAGGAACAGTTTTATCTCTGTTCTCTTTTTTTATTTTCTTTAGATAGTTTCATCTTTTGATAACAAATTGCAAGGCTAATAGAGAAATCTTTTACTGATTCTGTCTCTCTCTATGAATAGCCCAACCTCTAACAGAGCTTATACAATCCCCTGTTCCTTTTTTCTTTGTATAACTGAGTCACGCTGCATTTTTTTATCATAGTCTCAAGGACTTTTGTGTAAACAATGTGAATTTCTCGCAATGTTTTATAAAATGTTATCAATATCTAAACAAAATCCTTATTCATCATTTTAAAAGAAATGAGCTATGATATTCCTCTTTTCGTTTATGAAACAAAAGTAACTTTTTGATTTATGATAGCATCACACAAACAAAAAAATCATTTCAATTGTCTATCATTAAAAACTGTTTCTTAAACTAAGATGAGAACTCTCAAGCGCTGTTTAAGCAAAAATTAAAACTCTCACCATTATGAATGACACCAAATAATGCACTGATTGTAAATAATAAATTTCAGAAAATTATAAAGACTTCTGACAACTTTCTGAAATAATTTTAAAAGCCCCCAAGTCTTTTAATGAACCATTGATTTGTTATTAATAACAATAAAAAGCTCCCTATTCAAATATCTGTTACGTTATTTAAAAGGAAAACATTCTCTTTTTTCAAAACCATATTCTTTTCTTTATCCACATAAAATCATAAAAAACGTTTTTTTCCTTTACACCTCATTTATATCATGCTTCGATACAGAATAATGCATTTTTTAGTGTAATTTAATCTCAAAATAATTAAAGGGAACCCCCAAAAAATGAGCTATAAACAAAATTTAAAAGACGGTCCTCAGATGAAACTACAACGTGGCCTAGATAACCGTCACGTACAACTTATAGCCCTCGGTGGAGCTATTGGAACAGGACTCTTCATGGGATCAGGAAAAACAATTAGTGTAGCAGGCCCTTCCATTGTACTCGTTTATGCTATTATTGGATGTGCCCTATACTTTGTCATGCGTGCCATGGGCGAATTATTGCTTTCTAATACACAATACCGGTCCCTTATTGATTTTTCAACCGATATGCTAGGACCGGGAATCGCTTTCTTTGTAGGCTGGAGCTATTGGTTGAGCTGGGTTGTAACTGGAGCTGCAGATATTATTGCCATCATCACTTATATGCACTTTTGGTGGCCAACGCTTAATCCATGGATTGCCGTTTTTTCTTGCATTGGTTTCTTTTTAATTTTTAATCTCTTTGCCGTAAAACTGTTTGGTGAACTTGAATTTTGGTTTGGTCTTATCAAAGTCGTAGCAATTTTAGCATTAATTGTTGTTGGTTTTTATATGATTGCTACGGGCTTTACTTCTCCCAATGGTACTGTTGCTTCTCTCAATCACGTATGGAACGATGGAAATATCTTTCCGCGAGGAATGACAGGTTTTTTTGCTGGATTTCAAATTGCCATTTTTTCTTTTGTTGGTATAGAAATTGCAGGAACCACTGCAGCTGAAGTTAAAAATCCTAAAAAAGTTCTACCAAAAGCAATTAATGCAATACCAGTACGTATTGTACTCTTTTACATCTTCTCTCTCATCGTGATTATGTCAGTCACACCTTGGGATCAAATTGTTCCAGATAAAAGCCCCTTTGTTTCGATGTTTTGGCTTGCTGGTATTCCGATAGCTGCAGGTTTGGTAAACTTTGTCGTTCTCACCTCGGCTGCCTCTTCAGCAAATAGTGGTATTTTTTCGACTAGCCGTATGATATACGGACTTGCAACACAAAAAGGTGCTCCTCCAATTTTAGGTAAGCTTTCCAAATACCATGTTCCAGCCAATGCTCTATTCTTTTCCTGCTTATGTATTTTAATAGGATATACAATTGCCTCACTTTCTCCAAGCCTCATAAGTGCTTTCACAATTGTGACAAGCATCTCAGCTATTGCATTTTTATTCGTATGGTCTGTAATTTTGGTTAGCTATATTGTGTATCGTCGCAATCACCCTCATTTGCATGCTGAATCCGTCTACAAAATGCCAGGAGGAGTTATCGTGTGTGGGATAATTTTAGTTTTCTTTGCTTTCATGCTCTATTTGTTAACATTAGAAGAAGACACCCTAACAGCTTTAAAATACGGTATATTCTGGTTTATTTGCTTAGGCATAACCTATTTTACATTTGTAAAGAAAAAAATGACTCAAGGTAACAAATAAAGTCTATACATAAAAACATCTCACAAAAGGGTAATTTTAGTTACCCTTTTTCTACTTAACTTCCTCCCCACACATCAACAAACGATGTTTCCTATCAGCGCCGGTTTGTGAACAATCCGGCTTGTTAAGGAGAATGCTGCTGACCATTTATATGGTTTACCTACATAAGGCTCTATGGGCTAGCCCTGCCCTGAATACTCACTACACATTCTAAAAATACTTAATGTGTAAAATGTTATATGCTTTATATCACTACTCTAAACAACAGTATTTTACTGCATAATAGGATAAGAAACGAGCTATTCTGTAAAGAATTCTCTATAAACTTCACTGACATTAATTTACTAATAAAACATGAGATTTTATCTAAAACTCCCTCCCCTCAAAAAATTTATATTCAATTTTTTATCAAAATTAACAATACAGCTCTAAACAAAATATATCTTAATAGACACCTGCAATAAAAAAATATTCTATGAAAATATTTTTCTATTTGAAATAAATTTCAAATAGAAAAATTTAAAAGTAAATTTCAAATATATTTTAACTACTTAAACTTATTTTATTTATATATAAATATTTATATTTAATAAATTTACAATTTTATTTATAATTTTCTGTACAAATAAATATCTATTTAATAAATAGTTTTAAATATAAAGATATTTATATAATAAATTACTATAAATTAGTATATATAAATATAAATTATTATTTAAATGCAAACAATAATAATATATAATATAATTTATATTATATATTATTATTGTAAATTATGTACAAAATATGAAAAATTAAAAAAATATAGTATAATTTATATTTTGTTTCTTATATATAAAATAATTATTCCATTAATTAATAATGTTTTTGCTTTATTCACATATAGTCATAGAAAAAAATTCCTTTACTCCTTAACCATAACGTGTTCCGATAGAAGGAATTACCTTTTTTAGGGTAATTTTTATTTAAAAATAACTAAGGAGAACTTCCCCAAAATGAACAAACAAAATTTAGAAAAAAAACCTAAGAAGAAATTGCAACGTAGCCTACATAACCGACACATACAACTTATAGCCCTTGGTGGAGCGATTGGAACAGGTCTCTTCATGGGATCAGGAAAAACAATCAGTGTAGCAGGCCCCTCAATTCTACTCGTTTATGCAATTATTGGTTGTGCTCTATACTTTGTCATGCGTGCTATGGGAGAATTATTGCTTTCTAATACACAATATCGATCTTTTATTGACTTCTCAACCGATCTTTTAGGGCCGTGTGCCGGCTTCTTTATCGGCTGGACATATTGGTTGTGTTGGATTGTCACTGGAACTGCTGAAATTATTGCTATTGTCACTTATACACACTTTTGGTGGCCTGAACTGAATTCGTGGATTCCTGTTATAATTGGTCTTATGTCCTTTTTAATTCTTAACCTCGTCGCCGTAAAACTATTTGGCGAACTTGAGTTTTGGTTTGGTTTTATCAAAATCGTAGCAATTCTAGTCTTAATTGTTGTAGGATTTTATATGATCTTTACCGGTTTTGTCTCTCCAAACGGTACGGTTGCTTCTCTTAGCCATATATGGAACGGTGGAAATATTTTTCCGCGAGGAATTACAGGCTTTTTTGCTGGATTTCAAATTGTTATTTTTGCTTTTGTTGGCATTGAACTCGCTGGAACAGCTGCTGCTGAAGTAAAGGAGCCTCAAAAAGCTTTACCACAGGCTGTTAATTCAATACCAATCCGCATTGTATTCTTTTATATATTCTCTCTTCTTGTGATTATGTCTGTGACGCCGTGGGATCAAATCAGTCCAGAAAAAAGCCCATTTGTAACAATGTATGCACTTATTGGTATTCCAACTGCTGCAGGTTTGATGAACTTTGTTGTCCTCACAGCTGCCGCATCTTCAGCAAATAGTGGAATTTTTTCTACCAGCCGTATGATATATGGGCTAGCAACACAAAAAGGCGCTCCTAAGTTTTTAGGAAAACTTTCTCGTAACCACGTTCCAGCCAACGCATTATTCTTTTCATGTTTATGCATCTTATTTGGCTATGTAATTGTATCATTATCTCAAACACTCATAGCTGCTTTTACAATTGTTACAACAATTGCCGCAACTTTGTTTATATTTGTATGGTCTATCATTTTGATCAGCTATATCGTCTATCGCCGCAATCGTCCTCTCCAGCATACTGTCTCTCCTTATAAAATGCCAGGAGGTGTTGTTATGTGTTGGGCGCTTCTTGTTTTCTTTGCATTCATTATTTATTTATTGTCATTAGAAGCTGATACTGCCATAGCTTTAAAATACACTCCAGCGTGGTTCATATTTTTAGGAATTGTATACTTTCTTTTTGGGAAAAAGAATTATGCAAAAAATTAAAAAATAAAGCTTATGTTGCAAAAAACATATAAAAAAGGGTAACTTTAGTTACCCTTTTTTATATTTATCTATCAAATTATAAAAGCTATTGATAAAATATCTCTGTAGAATCTTCAATTACGCTCTTTATCAACCAAAGCGTTAGATTTTATCCAAGGCATCATAGAACGAAGTTTTTTACCAACTTCTTCAATAGGATGATTATCATTTAAACGCCGCATACTTTTAAAATGAGCAGCACCAGCTTTATACTCTTGAATCCAATTTGACGTAAATTTACCCGTCTGAATATCCTTCAAAATACGTTTCATTTCTGCTCTGGTTTCATCCGTAATCACGCGTGGACCAGACATATATTCACCCCATTCAGCCGTATTGGAAATCGAATAATTCATATTTGCAATGCCACCTTCATACATAAGATCAACAATCAGTTTAACTTCATGTAAACACTCAAAATAAGCCATTTCCGGTGCATAACCTGCTTGTGTTAATGTTTCATAACCTGCTCGAATCAGTTCAACAAGACCTCCACAGAGAACCGCTTGTTCACCGAAAAGATCAGTTTCGCACTCTTCCTTAAATGTTGTTTCAATCACCCCAGCACGTCCACCACCAAGTCCACATGCATAAGATAATGCTACATTATGTGCATGCCCTGAAGCATCTTGCGCCACCGCTATTAAGCAAGGAACACCACAACCTCGTTGGTATTCATGACGAACTGTATGCCCTGGACCTTTAGGAGCAATCATCACAATATCAACGTTTTTTTTAGGTTCAATCAAGCCGAAATGAATGCTCAAACCATGCGCAAAAGCAATCGCTGCCCCATCGCGTAAATGATCATGAATATGTTCCTTATAAATATCAGCTTGCAATTCATCTGGTGTTGCCATCATGATGAGATCTGCCCATTTTGCCGCTTCAGCAACACTCACCACTTCAAAACCATCGGCCATAGCCTTCTTAACTGTCTCCGACCCTGAACGTAAAGCTATTTGCACATTTTTAACACCGGAATCTTTCAAATTTAAAGCGTGCGCACGCCCTTGAGAACCATAACCAACAATGGCTACTTTTTTCCCTTTAATGAGATTAACATCCGCATCACGATCATAATAAACACGCATAAGAAATTTCCTTCTTTCTCTATTTAAACTGGATTTCAGATTATTTTTATTCAATAAGAAACATTATCTTCAGGGCATCACACACTTATAAAGGCAAAAAACACCTCTTATAAGAACACAGCAATTGAATGATTTTAAAGTTTACATATTGCATAGAAAAAACTGTAGTCCCCAAACATTCCCAAAACATATACAGATCCCCAAATAAACTTCAACTGCCGTTTTACAAAAAATCTAATTACACAAAACAAGATTTCTAAAGAAAATATATCTACTAATATTTTACTCTTCTATCGTGCAACAAAACACTATATTCTAAAAATTAAGATACAATATACAATTTTTAACATGAACCAAATCAATATGGATAGCAAGAAAAATTACAAAATAACAAGTATTGTTTTAATACAACCTTCAAAATCATATACAACAATGTCTTTAGAATAATAGAGAGGAGTTTTTTTACTTTTTACGTTCTTTAATATCCACGCCTCTCACGCGAAAAAGAATACCCCCATACTGCCATTATATTATTCATTTACGGCACCTTATAAAAAACTTTAATGTGCTCGAGCCCTTTTTCAAGAATCCCCTATAATAGTCTGAGGTTTATTACACATTACTCTCTTCACTTCATAAAGCTACAAGTCGATATCATCATTCTATTTGACAGCTCTTATTGCATTAAACCTATTCATAAAAAGCATTTTCTGACTTTAAATCTGTTCATGATGAAATCATCAAAAACCTTATATGACAAAATCAGCATTGCACATAGATAAAAATATTTCTTATAAATTATCTCACTGTAAAAGCTGCCACAACATTAAATGAGCAAATAAAAGGATGATAGCAATAGATTTCATATCATCCATGAAGATTTTACGTTATACTATTTACAGATAATCCGTAAAATGAGCTCAAACATCAAGAAAATTTGTGTATTGATCCATTAAAACTCTACGCACTCCTTTACAAGGAAAATACTTTCAAAACCCTATTTCTTCTCCCTTCAAAGAAATTATAGTAGCAAGATTTTAAAACTTCCTTACAATAGACTGGTACAAGTAAAAAGCATCGCATACACTCAAAAACAAAAGATAGAAAGTGCCCAATAAACAGAGCAACAATAGAATATTTATAATGCACGCTAATAGTGCTATTTATCTAAACATATATTATTTTTTAAGATAAACTGGCAAAGCTTTATAAAAACTTCTCTTGCAATTTATAGAGAAAAAAAGATTACGATAATAACCGGATAAAACGCTGAACAGTCTCATGCATTCCATACTCTAATGCATCAGCAATGAGCCCATGGCCAATAGAAACTTCATCAAGCCAAGGAATATTTTTGACAAGAGCAGGAAGATTAGCAATCGTCAAATCATGACCTGCATTGATACCTAATTGCACCTCTTTGGCTTTTTTTGCCGCTAAAACAAGTTTATTGAGCTCTTGAATTTGTGTTGTTTTGTCCTGAAATGCACCACCGTAAGGCCCAGTATAAAATTCCACACGATCAGCCCCTATTGCTTTAGCAATATCAAGACCATCGCTAGTAGGATTAGCAAAAAGTGATACACGAATCTTTCTTTTTTTCAAATGCTGAATAATAGGTGTTAAAAACTCTGCATCATGAGCAAAATTCCAACCATGATCAGACGTTGACTGATCTGGATCATCCGGAACAAGGGTAATCTGATCAGCATACTTTTCTGCTATATCCAAAAATTGATCACTGGGATAACCTTCAATATTAAACTCAGCTGTAGGAAAATTGTTCTTGATTACAGAGTATATATCTGGCAAATCCGAAAAACGAATATGCCTTTCATCAGGGCGTGGATGAACCGTCAAACCTGCTGCTCCAGCAGCAAGCGCTATATGCCCAATATTCGTGATACTTGGCCACGGAAGATTACGTCGATTACGCAAAACAGCAACAGCATTAAGATTAACCGAAAGTTTTACCGCCATGCCCATTTCCATTTTTTTATAGTGTGTAACAAGATAGAAAAAAGGCATTTTCCATCTGAAACTTAGATGATATACATATTTCTTCTATCGAACAATCATTAAACGTTCTGCTGCGCGCGTAATTCCCGTATAAAGCCAACGCGCATACATATCACGAAATGCAAAACTTTCATCAAACAAAACAACGTTATTCCATTGAGAACCTTGCGCTTTATGAACAGTTAATGCATACCCATAATCAAAATCATCATATCGCTTTTTTAATTGCCATGAAATTTCTTGATCAGGGTTTTCAAACGCTGCTTTTAACAGTTTAATCTTTGCAACACCACGCTCACCTTCTTCTGGTTTTACAAGAAGATTAATACTTGGTTTAACAGTCTCTTTCTGTGAAGTCATAACCTTCCATAAAGAGCCATTCAACAAACCTTTAGTAGGATCATTTCGCAAACACACCAGCTTGTCTCCTGCTTGTGGATAATCTGCTGTAAATCCTTTCAACACACGCAAACGCTGATTATAAAGATAGCGCGTACGATTAACCCCTACCAATACCTGATCAGCATCTAAAACCAATTGTTGATTGACCTCTTTACGTGTAACAACGCGCGCTTCTCCATAGTCACCATAAGCAATATCGCGTCCTTCACGCACATCCATAGCAAGACGTATAATCGGATTATCTCGCGCTTGCCGATGAATTTCTGAAAGAAGAAAATCTGGTTCTCCATTGGAAAAAAATCCCCCACCTGATATAGGAGGCAATTGACCTGGATCACCCAGAACAAGAATTGGCGTCCGAAAGCTCATTAAATCACGCGCCAATTTTTCATCTACCATCGAGCACTCATCAACAATAATGAGTTTAGCTTGTGCAGCCGCACTTCTTCGATTTAATGTAAATGTTGGAGCAATAGACTTCTTTCCTGTTATTTCATCGGAAACTTCTTCTTCTCCACGTGGACAATAAATCAACGAATGAATAGTACAAGCATTGCTTGCACCTTTAGAGCGTAAAACCTGCGCTGCTTTACCGGTAAACGCAGCAAACTGAACAGAACCATCAACTGTTTCAGCAAAATGACGAGCAAGTGTTGTCTTGCCCGTCCCCGCATAGCCAAAGAGACGAAAAAGCGGAGAACGCCCTTCCTTCAACCACGCGGCAACAGCCTTCAATGCACTATCCTGTTCCGGTGAAAACTGCATAACTTACCAACATACGATTTGCATAAAAAGAGCAATATTTTGAAAAAAACGACTATCAAGAAAAACTTTTTTATTAAGAATTGCTGACACACGCCCACCTAACAACTTTCGTAGCACAATTATCAATTATTTACCCATTGCTTTTTCAAGATATTGTAACAATCTAAATTTTATCTATACATCGATCTTCTTTGTAACACCTTATACTTATCAGATAAAATATCATCTTTTACAACAGTAACACCAACAATGGAATATGCATATCTTAAATTTAAAATAACACCTATATACGCTTTTTCTAAGCAAAATTTAGAATGAGAAAAAGAGCATTGCAATTGCAAAACCCTCGCTAGAAAAAATGTCCTTAACAGGATAAGAATGATGTAGTTTTATGAATACTATTTTACACAATCAATCAGCTTTCTTGCACATAAAAATAAAGTATATCCACTATTACGAAATAATAATTAAATATATCAAAAACCTTTTGGCAGAAATAGAAATAGCTCTCAACAAAACGACTTAATCCTATGATGATACACCTATAAAGCTCCTATCTCCCTCTTATCATGATTTTAATAAATTTACTCTTTATGCTACAAACAAGTTATATCTTAACGAATAATAGAGAGACACCACAACTTATATGAAGCACGCTTTCTCTCGCACAAATATGGAGCTTTTTCTGTTTCGACAATAAAATATGATTCGTAAGTATGGCCTTCTTGGTAGTTTATTATAAGAAACTGGAACATGGATTTCAGTCCAGCATAGCACTTCAAATCCGTCCTCTAGAATATGAGAAAAGCGCAATTCTTCATCTATTGCGTCAAACTGTTTCTTTTTGTCGCAATGTGTTAAAGTTTATAAAAACGAACTGATTAATACCATTCTTATTGCTAAAAATAACAATGAAATCAAGAGGTATAATTTGTTAATAGGCTTAGCGTTATGTCAAAATATCAGCAGTAAGATTGCTTTTTGGTTGTTTTAGAAATGAAATAATGAGCTCAAATATTGATGAATGAAACGGGAGGTTTAAATTGAAAATATTAATTCCAGATGACTATCAAAAAGCCACCCTAACATTACAGTCTATTACAAAATTAATGAAATCGCATGAAGTGCTGGTTATCAATAATTTAGCTAAAGAATGTGATTTAGAAGATAAGCTCAAAGAGATAGATATTCTTATCTTAATCAGAGAGCGGACTATAGTTGATAGAAATCTTCTCCTGAAACTACCAAATTTAAAATTAATCTGCCAAACAGGAGTAACAAACTTTATTTTGATCTATATAATCAATTGATCTTTATAATCTTTTTTAAAGTACGGGATACATAAATAAAAGTGAGGGAATAGGATTTTCTAACATTTCTCTATAAAGCACGCTTCGCACAATGTTTCTAATGTTTCTTTGAAGTCTGCTA
>NZ_JBHIOO010000016.1:0-38159 GCF_042195585.1 Bartonella sp. AS69XJJH
TAAGCTATCAACAAAAGCTTCAGAAAACGGGTATAAGTGGTGCAAGTTTTTCAGGTGGAATACGCTATCAGTTTTAAATCAAGGCTGTAAAAATAGCCTATTCATTCTATTCGATTTTAAAAAAGGCAGCACAATGCGCTGCCTTTTTTGCTTTATATAAATCCTAATGAGACTTACCCCCCCTCCTTAAGAGAGCCCTTGCTTTTTCTACTGCCTGTAAAATCAATATCCACACCAAACGCCGCAACATGTTTGAAACAGAGCTTGAAACGTATCAGTGCTGCATTAGCAGCTCCAGCTTTTGTATGACAGATGGAAGCGAGGGTATTGTATATTTCTTGTTTATGTAATCTATAAAACAGGCCGACAGCCTAATTTAGGGAGAATATAAAGTTTTAAAGGTGAAAACCAGTTTCCATCTTTACCGTCATTTCTTAATTCAGATTTACGACTTTCAAAAGCATCTAAGGCAATGTCTTTTAAGTAATGGAGATTACACATTGCCTCACGTTTTTGTTTCTCTCATTCTTTAATGGGATCACGACCATCATGTAAAACAGAACGCCATTGGATTGCACATTCAACGAGCTTTTTTTAAGAGGCGTTTCTTAAAGCACCAAAATCTATTTCGCAAAGGCGCCTATGAATGCTGTAACAGTAAAGGCATTGAGTATCCCCATCTTTACGCTTATGAATGAGCAAGCCAGCACCATCATTATATTTTCCCGCCCCCAATGTGGCAACAGACCTTGCATTAAGACGGTTCATAAGAGACATTTTTAGTCTTTTCTTGTACAGTTTTTATCCACACACTCATCCCACTTGTTATGTGCAAATGAGTGGTTTTAGTTGATTCAAGATAAACAGCTTTGAAATGAGAAAATCTTACGGTATTCGAGAATCTTATTCAATGTAAATAACGATAAATTACCATTATAAATCAATATATTGAACAATTTTTATCAAGAAAAATATAAGGTATTTTTATCTAGAATATGTCACCAAGTATGCTGTCTTTTCGCACATGAAATTCATTTTTTCCTGAAGTATTTTCTTTTCCACTTAAATACGCTTTTCCTCCTCTTGACATGGGTTGCGCAGCTATTCATTATCGAATTTGTCTATAAAGCTAAGCAAAGTGTATTTTTAGACAATATAAAGAAAACACCATTGAAAAAGATAATGATAAAATAAATTCTCTCTTCATACCTTTTCTATGTGTATCCTCCTGTTTCTTCAATCCATGAGCTTAACACTACCTATAAGGATTCATTGATATTTCCATGTACCGTTTTTTAGGCAAACCATTTTGACAATGCTTATCCCTCTCATTCCGATCAGTATATTGATGTATAAAGATAATTATTTGTTTTTCATATTAAATGAGAATCTCGAATATCGTAGGATTTTCTTATTTCAAACTTGTTTCATGTTAAATCAATTAAAAATTTTTTTGTACGTTACAAGCAGAGCTGGCGTGTGGAGCAAAGTTATATAAGAAAAGCCTAAGAACTTCTATAATGAATTGTATCCAGAACTAAGGACTTGTCATAAACATTGGGAGCTAGCAAAGTGTGTAATGGGTTTGCTCTTTTAATAAGCGTAAAGATATCGGCTAATAAGCGTAAAGATATCGGCTTTCTCCTTCGTAAGCGTAAAGATGATAGGACTCTATGGTTTCGGCGTTATAGCATTCATGACCACCGTCGCGAAATGGGCTGTGCGTCCTTAGAAAAATAAGCTTTGCTACCCTTAAGGAAAAGTCTCTTTTAAGAAAGCCTATGAATAGCCCCCCCCCTCATCTCTTCTTCTTATAGCAGAGAAAATTTTCTGATCGTTTTGGTGAGTGCATAAAATAATATATCTTACCGCTATAGAGCTTTTATAACGATTATCCTGAATAAACAATTTTAAATATCATACTTCATCGTGTTTTTAGCATAAACTTAACCAAGCTAAGTTTTCTGAAATCCATTTTTCCGACTTTTTATGATCATAAAAAAAGCTTTTTCTAAGAAAAACTTAAAATCATAGAGAACACCATAAATATAATTTGTTTTGTTATTTACAATAAAAACATAATGATATAAAAACTGACTGGGTACTTGCGCCATCAGGGGAATGAAGTAAGCATCAAAGCATACCAAATACTAAAGGCATATCTATGTGTAAGAAATATATTTATAAGAAAAATTTTTTGTTATGTACAATTGCTGGAACTTTCATTTTTTCTCATTTTGCTCCAACTTATGCAAATAGACAACCTCCTGAAATTATTAGTGAGTTTAAGCTGGAGAAAGGAGAAGAAAAAACTCTTAATAACGTTTTTATCCGCAATGGATTGAGCGCAGTACACGCCTCTGAAAAGGCAATTGCCACAATTACGAATTCAACAATACATTCAGCTTCGTTTGCTTTTGCTGTATCACAAGGTGGACGTATTAATGCTAAAGAAGTAAAAGTCAATGCCTTGTATACTGGTCTATCAATTTCAAACGGTATCATTAACATTGAAGATTCATTCATAGAAACCAAAAGAAAATCCGGTATTATTTTTCATAGCATTTTAGATTATTTTCTGAAAGATGGTGAAGAAGTTATCAATAAGGCAATTCTTAACAATACAAAGCTTCTTGTGAGAGACGGTGTCGGTATTTTAGGACCATCATCTTCAAAGTCTGTTGCCGAGGTTCAACTTAGAAATTCAGAAATTCGTTCTGATGTATTATTACAAAACAATGTAAAAAAGAAAACAGATTCAGATCCTCATCCTGTGACTTTTGTATTAACTGCCGATAATTCGATTATGGAAGGAAGAGCAAGAACCTTGGCAGTAAATACAACTGTTTTTAATTTAAACAACAATAGCAAATGGTATTTAAATGTAAGTCAATACGACATAAATCGTGATTTTGGTTCATTTAATTATGCACTGCATGACATTAAACAACGAGCGCTATCTACCGTTTCAGTACTGAACTTGAATAATAGCTCTATTGTGTTTAATCCGCCACATGCGCTAGCAAAGGGGCAATATCAGACCTTGAGTGTAGGACGAACAATTGCGCTTCCTAATCCACAGGAAAACAGGGGCTCCGCTATAAAAACCGTTTATAATGCAGTAGGCAATGCAAGGTTTTATTTCAATACAGAATGGAGTGATGGTTTAGAAAGAGAACAACAAAAAACGGATCGCCTTCTTGTCCATGGGGATGTATCAGGCACCACAACAATTAGGTTCAATAGCCTTTCAAAAGGTGAGCCATCAAAAGAAGAAGCTTCTATTCCCGCGAATATGCGTGGACTGTCGCTCATTCAAGTATCTGGAAAAACAGATGAAAATGCCTTCAAACTAGCAAATGGCTATGTCACAATGGGCGGTTTGCCTTATAAATATGTCTTAAATGCCTATGGACCAACATCACGTCTTGGAAAAGCTGAGAGTACACAGAGCCATTTAGGAGAAGTAACTCAGCAATCACAAGAAAAGGGCTCAAAAACCGACACGACCCCCGTTGTATTAGGTGGAGTGGTTTTAAGGATTGAGAATAATATAAAAGGTGAATCAACACCAAGTTCTGAGCAAGTAGGAAGCATACAAAACCATTTGAGAAAAAATCAGAATTTCTGGGATTTCCGCTTGCAAAGTGCAACACTTGATGATGAAGGAAAGATCAGAGCTCTCGTTCCTCAAGTGGCAAGCTATTTGTCCATGCCTAACGCAATATTCTCAGCTGGACTGGCTGATGCAAACAATCAAAATACTTTGCTGAACACAATACAAGAAACAAGCTTTGAGACAAAAGATCATAAAAACAAAGGGATCTTTTTCTCAACTTATGGCAATAAGATGACATTATCCTCTCACCGTACACCATTACAATATGGCTATGGTGCCGATATTCACTATGCTGCTTTACAAGCAGGCATTACATTAGCAGCTCTAGAAGATCAAAACATGACCACCAGTTTTGGTCTTTTGGGGACATATGGGAAATTAGCTTTCACTCCAAAAGATATGGAAGGTGCTGACAAGAGTACACTCGACAAGTGGTCAATTGCTGCATATAGTGGACTGCGCCATAATAATGGTACATATATCCATGCACTTTTCTCCTATGGAATGCTCAAAGGAAATATCACCACAGCTCTCATCGGACATACTGCAGAGTTGAAAAACGCTGATACATTCAGTGCATCGGCGACCATTGGACAAAAGTTCGAAACCAGTAAGAAAGGATTGGTCTTTGAACCACAAGCACAACTTGTTTATCAACATCTCATGCTTGGCACACTCTCAGATGTCGATGGCTTTGACGTGAATATGGGCAATCCTCATCAATGGTTGGTGCGCGTTGGTGGACGTTTAACGAAAACAACGCTTTCTAGCCAACAAGACTCTACCCTTTCTTTCTATGGTAAACTAAACATTGTTAAAGCTTTTTCTAACAATGGCACAATACAGATTGGTGAACCATTCCACCTTGATTCTATGGGAGCTTCTGTTGAAGGTGGACTTGGTGTAAATGCACAATTGTCACAACATATCACACTTCGCGCTGATGTTAATTATCAACATAAGCTTCAAAAAACTGGTATATCTGGAGCAAGCTTTTCAGGCGGAGTAAGCTATCAGTTCTAAGAAAAAGCAAAAACAACTGATAATCTATTCATTTTTAATAAAAAAAGCAGTACGAATGTACTGCTTTTTTGCAATCTTTCGGAAAGAACCATTAATAACGGTTCTTTCTATACAGCTTTCTTAAAAGGATTAATTTCATTCAAACCAAATACAATAAAATTCTTTATCTCTCAATGACGATTGAAATCTCAAGAGAGCTGCCTTTTTGATTTATAAAAATCGAATAGATTCAATAAAAACTGTTATATATTGATAAAAATACAAAATATTTTAGTTTTTTTACATCAAAAAAATTCATAGTGAATAATTCTATATGCAAGAAAACCATCTGAAAGCTTTTTGCAAGCGCGCAACAAATCTTCTCTAAAAACTTTTAGAGTTTTCATAATAACAGCCTTAAGAAACAAACATCCTTGCAAAATATTTTGGTTCTTAGCACTTTAAAACAAAAATACTTATCAAGCTAGGTTTTCTGAAATCCATCTTCACTGCATTGCGCTTTCTATTTTAAAAGTTCTTATAAGACCAATTTTAAAACGATAAATAACAAAATTTAATATTCGTTTTGTTATTTACAATAAAAACATAATGATATAAAAAACTGACTGGGTACTTGCGCCATCAGGGGAATGAAGTAAGCATCAAAGCATACCAAATACTAAAGGCATATCTATGTGTAAGAAATATATTTATAAGAAAAATTTTTTGTTATGTACAATTGCTGGAACTTTCATTTTTTCTCATTTTGCTCCAACTTATGCAAATAGACAACCTCTTGAGATTCCTACGGTCCAAGTAGCTAATGGAGAAGAGAAGAGCCTTCATAATGTTTTTGTTCGTGGTAAGTATGATGCCGTGGTTGCTAAAAAAGGTCATATTACCATTACAAACTCAACAATGCACTCAGGCTTTACTTTGCTTTCTGCAACGTCAGGTGGTCAAATTAATGCCAAAGGAATTGTAGGAAGGGCAGAAGAGCATGGTTTGTCACTCAAAAACGGTATAATCCATATTGAAGATTCAACATTAAGAGTCATAGGCCACAGCAAAGTCTATGGTATCAATTTTGGTTATATTCTAAGCTCTACAATAAAAGAAGGAGAAGAAGTTGTAAACAAGGCAATTCTTAATAATACAAAACTTCTTGTAAACGACGGTGTAGGTATTTTCGGACCTTATTATTCTAAAACTAACGCAGTGTACCTTAAAAACTCAGAAATTCGCTCTGATGTGTTATTAAAAAATGAAGTCTCACCATTCGTCGAGATTCAACCTACTATTTTTACATTAGACGCTGATAATTCGATTATGGAAGGAAGAGCAAAAACACTTCCTCAAAATACAACAGTTTTCACCCTAAACAATAACAGCAAGTGGCATTTAAAAATTAGTCTATTTGAATTGGAAAATAGTTTTAGTCTATTTGATTATAAGCTCCTTGATCTTAAGAAACGTGCACAATCAATCGTTTCAGTCTTAAACCTTAATAATAGCTCTATCATATTTAACGCACCACATAAACTAGCAGACAATCATTATCAAACCTTGCACGTGGGAAAACAACCAACAGCTGAAGTTGCGAGAGCAGAGCAAAACAGGAGCTCTGATGCAACAACAGTTTACAATGCATCGGGCAACGCGAGGATTTATTTTAATACTGAATGGAGTAATGGCCTTACAAAAGAACAACAAAAAACTGACCGTGTTCTCGTTCATGGTAATGTCTCAGGCACCACAACGGTCTATTTCAACAATCTTTCAAATTCTGCAAAACCATTCAATAATGAAGAAGCAGAAGATTTTATTCCTTTGAATACGCGTGGTCTCTCACTCATTCAAGTTTCTGGGCAAGCCAATGAAGATTCCTTCAAACTTGCCCATGGCTACACCACAATGGAAGGCTTACCTTATAAATACGTACTCAATGGCTATGGACCAACATCCAGCCACGGGAAAGCCGATAAGGCACAAAGTCATTTAAGCGGAATATCACAGGAATCAAAACAGAAAAACGCGCAAAATACTAATGTATCATCCCTTGAAAAAGTAACCAACAGACAAGCCCCCTTAGAAGAAAATGGTGATTTCTGGGATTTCCGCTTGCAGAATGCGACTCTTGATGATGAAGGAAAGATCAAAGCTCTTGTTCCTCAAATGGCAAGCTATTTGGTTATGCATAATGCAATATTTTCCTCTGGCTTGGCTGATATAAATAATCAAAATACACTGTTAGATAATATGCACTCAACAGTTTTTGGATTAGAAGGTCATAAAAAGAAAGGGGGGTTCTTATCAACTTATGGCAACAAGATGACGTTATCTTCCAGCCGTAGTCCATTGGAATATGGTTATGGTGCAGATGTTCGTTATGCTGCTATACAAGCAGGCATGACATTAGTAACGTTAGAAAATCAAAACATAACTGCGAATCTTGGTCTTTTAGGCACATATGGAAAGCTTGCTTTTACACCAAAGGATATGGAAGGTTCTGACAAAAGCATACTGGATAAATGGTCCTTTACGGCATATGGGAACCTCCACCATGACAATGGTCTCTATGTTAATGCACTTGTCTCTTACGGCATTTTAAACGGACATATTACAACAGCCCTTATCGGCAACACTACAGAGTTAAATAATACGGATACATTAAATATATCAGCTACCGTTGGACAAAAACTAGCAACTGGTGTTGAAGGGGTGTCCTTTGAACCACAAGCACAACTTATTTATCAACGTATTGTATTTGGCACTCTTTCGGATATCGATGGCTTCCAAGTTAATATAAAGCCCCCTCATCAATGGTTGGTCCGTATTGGAGGGCGTTTAACGAAAACAATGCTTCCCATTGAAAAAGATCGTGTTCTTTCTGTTTATGGTAAATTGAATGTCATCAAAGCTTTTGGTGAGAAGCGCACTGTCGATGTTATTGAATCTTTCCATCTCGATTCTATGGGCTCTTCATTTGAAGGTGGGCTTGGCATTAACGCACAGCTTTCTAAAAACATCGCACTTCATGCTGACGTTAATTACCAACATAAACTTCAAAAAGCTGGTATCTCTGGAATTAATTTTTCTGGTGGTATGCATTATCGCTTTTAGAAATCTTAGCTCTCTATTTTGACGCGTAAGCAGCGCTGAGATGAAAACAGTGCTGCTTATATTTTACTACATTACAAAAACCGTAGTGTGTCAAAAAGTGGTTCATTTTTAGCAAAAAAAGAAAATATCTTAAGGAACATCTCTATGCATAAGAATCTTTTGTTATGTACAGCCGCTTGTGCTTTGTTTTTTTCTTCTTTTAACTTCACATCTACCAGTACTGCCTCTGGTCTAAGCCCTCAAGCACGCCATGCCCTTGATTTAATAAACATACCAACGCAAGCAGAAAAAACGACTCTTAACACATCCACAAAAGCTCATGTGAAATTACCCACAAAAGTTAAAAGAACCGCTACCGCTGATACCGAGAGCACCTCTAAACTTACAGATAATGAAGCAACAGCAACTTCTGCTTCTCTTGATTTGGCAGAAAAAAGAACAATTCTTACGCCACAAAAAGAAAGCTCTTTAGTCATGCCTATCGCAATGTTTGCTGTTGGGTTTTCTGATGTCAACAATCAAAATAACTTGTTAGACAATATGCAAATAACAATGTTTGAACCCAAAGATGATCCAGAGAGAGGCCTTTTCTTATCCTCTTATGGCAATAAGAACACCTTTTCTTCTAGGGCTCAAACAGAACAAAATGGTATTCAGGCAGACATTCGCTATGCTGCATTGCAAGCAGGGGCGACATTAATAGCGCTAAAAGATCAAAATATCAGCAGCAATTTTGGTCTTTTCGGAACATATGGGAAATTGTCTTTTACTCCTAAAAATAAGAAGAACTTTCAAAAAAATATGTTTGATAAATGGTCACTCACCGCATATGGAAATATTCAACATGACAGTGGCATCTATGCAAGTGCATTTCTCTCTTATGGAATTTTCAAAGAAAATAACACCACAGCTTTCATCAAAGATACCTCAAAAGTAAAGAACAGTAAAATATTAGGAGCCGCTGCAACTGTTGGTCAAAAACTGTCAACCAGTTTAGAAGGTGTAATCCTCGAACCGCAAGCACAACTTGTTTATCAACGTCTCATGCTTAGCGCTTTTTCAGATGACAATAATTCTAAAATAGACATAAGCAAACCTCATCAATGGTTGCTCCGTATTGGCGGACGTTTGACGCAAAACAAAGGCCATGCCCTTTCCTTCTACGGCAAACTAAACGCGATCAAAACTTTTAGTAACAACTTTCCGCTTGCAGCTATGGGCTCTCTAATCGAAGGTGGTCTTGGTATTCAGGCGCACTTATCGCAAAATATCGAGCTTCATAGTGATCTCAGCTATCAACATAAATTTAAAAAAGCTGGCATATCTGCAATAAATATTGCCGCCGGAATGCGCTATCACTTTTAAAAATACTTGTATCCCTATCTTGAAATATAAAGCACCCTCATTATGTTTCGTTTTGTCTCTTATAAAAGAAACATAATGAGGTCAAAGTTTTATCTTTATGAGAGGGGGAAATATTTAGGAATACATCCATATGAAAAAAAGTCTTTTACTACACACAGTTTCTGGAGTTCTGTTTTGTTCTTCCACCAGCTTGTCTTATGCTCTTCATGATGCGAATGCACAACCTACGATAGATCTCCCTTCTCCGCCACTAAGTGCTGAAGAAGGGAGCCACCCGACTCTTCCTAGACGTACAACAACAATAACTACTCCTCCTACAACGGTTGAACCTACTGCAACTCCTTTTATAAGTACTGTAACTTCTAAAAATACTGTAGTGTCCCAAACGCGAAGTAGAAGAAATTCAATAAGCGATACAACTGTACAAAGCACTCCTCTTACACAATCTTCAACGACAGGAATGGAAGCAAAATCGAGAAGACGTTCAGGTGTTTCCACCTCTTCTACAGATTCTTCCAGCGAAAAAACACTATCGAATTCTGCTGTATCTTCACAGCCAGAAGCGACACAACCTTCACCTAATTTACAACCAACACTTACAAACTCTGAATCTACAAAAACAGCAACAGAGCTATCGCCAACACCTAAAGAACCAGAACTCGCACAGCCAATATCTTTAAGATCAGAAACTGGAAAACCAGCATTACAAGTACCGCCAAAACCTATAAAAACAGTGCCCGTACGATCTGCCTCTGCACAAAAAGTATCTGAAAAATTAGAGCTTGAAAAACCAATATCACCAATAAAGCGACCTGAAAATTCTACACAAATTGAGGATGTAAGCCTTGGAGTTGAGGCTAAAAACGGTAAGACCATAACGCTACATAACAAAAAAATTCAAGACAATGGTTTTGCCGTACATGCAGAGGGAAATAATTCAAAAGTCAACATGATAGGGGGAACAGTTGATGCGCGTTTTGTTGCACTAAGTGTATCAGATGGTGGAAAAATTGATGCTACAGGTATTACTGCAACAGCAGAAACAGTTGGTTTGGTAAATACAGAAGGCACAATCAAACTGAAAGATTCAAGCGTACATGTCACGGGAAATTATGAAGCGAGCGGTATTATTTTCCGCAATAATCAATATCATGCCCCTAGAAAACAATATACACCCAATGCTGAAAGGAATACCAATGCCGTTCAAGAACAAGATGGTGCCAATATTGCCGATAAAGTAACCCTAGAGAATACAAAGCTGTTCGTTGAACATGGTAGCGGTATCAGCCTTTATGGAGCAGACATAAACGGTGAAGTCAACCTTAAAAAATCAGAAATTCATGCTGATATTTTATTAAAAAATACAAAGAACGAAAATGCCTTCACAAACACCCTTACACTGGTTGCAGACCACTCTTCTTTAGAAGGTAGGGTAAGAACTTCTAAAGATAATAGAACAGTTTTTGATCTAAAAGAGGGAACAAAGTGGCTTTTAAAGGTGAGTAAAAACGCTGTAAATAATGATAATGTTTCAGATGATCATGTACGGTTTGGTGTTGATAAAAAATCATACTCGAACCTTTCTGAATTGCGCCTTACAGACAGTGTCATTATGTTCGACAAGCCAATGGAGCGACATTATCAAACTCTGTTTATAGGACCTAATCTTCCGAAAAGAGATGGAATCGCTCATACAACAGCGGTTTACAGTGCAAAAGGTGTTGCAGAAATTTATGTAAATACTCAATGGGATAAACATTCTCCTATCACGGAGCAACAGACCGATCGCATTGTGATTAATGGTGATGTCTCAGGGAGTACTGTTGTTCACATCAATCTGCAAGAAACAGATAAAAAAATAACCGATAGCTCTGCTGTTTGGGAAGAACATATGGCGTCACTTCCTTTAGGGACACATGGGATTTCAATCATTCAAGTTTCCGGACAAGCAAATGAAAATTCCTTCACGTTAGCAGGAAACTATATGACAATAGGGCAACAACCTTATAAGTATGTCCTCACAGGCTATAAACCTGGAACATCTCATGAGAGTCAAAATCTTTTTGGTAAAAACAGTAGTTTCTGGGATTTCCGTTTACAGAATGCCTACCTTGATAAGGATAAAAAAGTTCGAGCCCTTTTGCCACAGGTAGCAAACTATTTAACCATATCTAATACTTTATTTTCTGCTGGATTTACTGATGTAAACAATCAAAACACGTTGTTAGACAATATGCGAACAACAGTTTTTGGAGCAGAAGACAATAAAAAGAATGGTATCTTTTTCTCTTCCTACGGTGAGAAAGTCACCTTATCTTCCAACCGCGATCCACTGCATTATGGTTATGGCGCTGATGTAAACTATACTGCTTTACAACTAGGTGTCATATTAGCTGCCTTGGAAGGCAAAGACATAAGCACACATTTTGGTCTTTTAGGAACATACGGAAAACTTGCCTTTACGCCAAAAGAGATGCAAGATTCTGAAAAGACAACACTTGATAAATGGTCTCTTAGCGCTTACAGCAGCATCCAACATAGCAATGGTATATATGTAAACACACTTCTTTCTTACGGAAAGTTAAAAGGAAATATTACCACAGCTCTTGTTGGGAATGCCGCAAAATTGGATGGTACTGAGATGCTTAATATATCTGCAACCATTGGTCAGAAATTAGCAACCAACACAAAAGGTTTGGTATTTGAACCACAAGCACAATTCATTTATCAAAATCTCATGTTTGATATCTTCTCAGATGCCGATGGCTTAAAAGTAGATATGGGCAATCCGCGTCAATGGTTGGTGCGTATTGGTGGACGTTTAACAAAAACTATCATGGCTGTTGAAGAAAATAAGGCTGTCTCCTTCTATGGTAAAATGAATGTTATCAGAGCTTTTGGTGATGGTAAAACAATAAAAATTGCAGATACCTTTCATGTTGATCCTACCGGCTCTTCAGTTGAGGGAGGCATGGGGGTAAATGCATATCTTTCGCAAAATATCGTATTAAACGCCGATATCAGCTATCGGCAAAAACTGCAAAAAGCCGGTGTATCTGGCACCAGTTTTTCTGGTGGGATACGTTATCGTTTCTAAAGCAGAAGCTAATCTTAACTTAAATAAAAGGGCAGCACAAAGTGCTGCTTTTTTATTAAACTTATATTTTTTAAAATTCTCAAAACTCATTATCACATCAAAGAAGGTTTTGACTTATAATATTTCTTTTGCATATTGAATAAAAAACTGAATACCATAGCATTCTCTCATTCCCCCTCCATGCATAAAGTTTTATGTCTTACACCACACTTCAAGCGATGATGTTTTTACAGCACAACAGAATAAACATTCATGCGGATTTTAAAAAAAGTCAGCCCCTTCTTCGCTGTAGACGCTCCATTTATTTTAGATGATGTGCATTTAATATACCTGCTATAAAAACTTGATATCTGTTATAAATTATTAAAGGCATGTTTTCCCTCTAAAATCTCAATGCTACACCAACTCCCTCATAAGATAACACATTGATCTATAAAGAGTGTTCATTGTTTTGCTTGTAAAATGAGAATCCAAAATAGCGTAAGATTCTTTCATTTCAGACCTGTTCCATGTTGAATCAACCAAAATCATGTCTCTTGCAAGTTACAAGCGGAAAGAGCCCTTGCGGATAAAAAACTATTAAGAAAGGATTAAAAATGCCTCTAATGACCCCTCTCAAGTGCCAAAGGCTATAGCAACATTGGGAGCAAACAAAGAATATGACAGTGTTGAAAAATATAACAATATCAACTTACTCTTTTATTAAGCATAAAGATGCTCGTACCCCATAGATTTTATATGATTTCCATGGGGACTTTATTATTATACCATTCACAAATTCCGTTGCATCAGAGATGTCGTTTCTCCCCATAAACACCATCACAAAATAGGCTTGAGAGCCTAGATGTTTCTTAAAAACAAGGTCGTGAATTAGGAATAACAAATCCATTCTATTTTGAGTGTTTTGTCATGCATGAAGGGCGTGCCCCCAGTAAAAAACACAATAAAAAAGCGTGAAGAAAGGCCTAATCTTTCATTATTTAACATGATCGTGCTTTAGATACTTTTGAAAGATATAAAGCTAAATTAAAGGATGGTGGTACAGAGGGAAGCTGATTTCTACCCCCTTTATTCTTTCCCAATAAGATCGCCTCCCCATTTCAAATATTACACCAACAAAGGTATATGCAATATATCCACTCCAATCTGGATGTTCTCTCCAATCTAGCATACAAAAACTAAAATAGCAGAAAACAATATTAAACCGCTTTAATTTTTGTCTCAAACATATAGATTTAAACAGCTAACCGCTTCATATCACCACACTTCAAAGGACAGTACTCCATGAGGCTTATAGGCAATATTCAACCCTCAAAAGACTCAATATATAAAACCTTATATTACCACAGCCCCAAGGAAGCTGTTTTTAAGGCATCACAGGCTGGCTTAAATATTCTCTTGATCCGCCTTCTCTAGACTAAAAAATGAAGCGCCCTATTAACTCAGTCTGCAAACAATGCTCTGTAAATAATCCGCCTTCTCTTAGTCCTCTTCCAGCTAGTTTCCCCCACAGCATGCGGTTCACATCACCACACCTTAAACGACATTGTTTTAAGAACAGCGTTTTACAGTACAACAGGATAATAATTTAAATACCCAAATGCGCTTAAAACATGTCTACTCACTAAACGCACTATTTATCCAAATCAACTGCTCTACCTAATCATTGTCATCACTTAGAACAGCCAATATTAATCAGATTTGAATCATTCCTCTATTTCTTTCGCGCGTCCAGATAATTGCATAGCTCTAGAAAGATCATTAACTGCATTTAAATGTGTTTGAAGTAATTCACTATTACGCTGTAATTTTCCTTGTAAATCAGATAGCAAACTTTCAACCTCATGTTCAATATCTTGATTCATGTAGCGCTTCACATCACTCATGGATTTATTAAGATCACGCAAACCACGTATTTTACGCAAATTTATTTCTTCGTAATCTGGAATACCACTGCTCTCTAGCATATTGCTTTCATAATCAACAACTTGAGCTAATCCTTTAACAGCGGCAACAAATTTTGTCATCGCCCAATCACGATCAATAAGGTTGTTATCAAGAACTTTTGCTTTTGCTGCAAAACTATCATCACCATATTGCACTACAGACATTTTTACTTCCCCTTCAACACTATTGTTCAATCTTACTTTCAAATGAGGGAGATTAAACAGGTTCTCTACAATGCTGATACACTCAACCAAGCTCGTGGTGCAAACATTGCTCAAACAACAGCACGACAATCCTTCAAAGCGTATACCACTTCAACTTTCAACGCATTCTTTCAAATATTTTTCTGCTTTGCTCCAAAACCATCATTGCGGCTATACTAATTCATCGAAACGCTATAGACTTAAACCTTACGTAGCAATACTGAAACTTTTATAGCAATATGAAACTTCTATATTGGCTCTGTCGATTTTGGTCTATTTCGCCTTGCCTATTTTATCTTTGCCTATTTTATCATCAGCACGTCTTCAACAGAAAACAACCACACTCTCGCGAGAACCTTGGCCATAAAAGCTATCTGCCGACAAAAAACCCGCAGCATATCTTGCAGCATAAGCCCATTAAAAATTTCAGCATTTTACCGATAGCAGCATTTTACCCTCCATAACTTTATGGCTTTCTCTGCACCTAAACTTGCATACCTTCTGGCACCCCATAAGACAGCACCCTACAAAATTAGTGCACACCCATCCAAAAAGACACACCTCCCCCTGCTCTTTCTGCACACATGCAGTATTTCGCATAAAATACGAAAAGAATGCTCTTTTGAACAGATCAGCCATACGGCAATATTAAAAAAGACATCTTAAATAGCTAAACAGCCATCAATCTTTCTTTTTTAAATTATCATTCGCTTTTCTTTGCAATGAACGACTATATAAGATTTTTTGAACCTTTTCAAGAGTTTCTTAGCCGATCAGTTCGATATGTCTTCAATCGCATATTCACGCGCTTGTTTTAAAGAAACATCTCTTAAGTGCACCCAAGCCTATTTCGCGCTTCCAGCCATGAATGGTATAATGATAAATCTCCATGACGTGTATAAAATCCATTGAGCACTTTCCATCTTTACGCTTAATAAAAGAAGCAAGCCAGCACCATCACATATTTTGCTAGCCCCTCATGTTGCGATATCCTTGGCAATTTGAGTGCGGTTCAAAAAGCATGCCTTTCTTGTACAATTTCGCTCCGCATGGACCCTCCCCACTTGTAAGTGCAAAAGACATGATTTTGATTGCTTCAATCTAGAATAGATTTGGAATGAAAAAATGCATCGGTATTTAGGGCTCTAATTCAAATTGAATAACGATAGATTATCATTATAAATCAAAATATTATCCAATGCATAACGCTTAACACTCCCCACATTGATATTTTCAGAATTTTCACTGCATCTTCCTATAGATTATTTCACTCCATAACACAGTTTGCTCTTAACATCGCGGCTTTACATGCGCTACTAGTATAGAAACAGAGAAAAACAATCATTTTATAATCAAGGTACAATTTTTGTTACGAACTTTCTCTCATTTTCAACCCTCTCAATGCAGCTCTTCTCTTTCATAATCATCACATTTCAAATCTATTCCATGTGGAATAAATTAAAATCACTTTCTCGCACATCACAAACAACGCCCTGATGTGTTGATAAAATACACTGAAAGAAAAATGCCTCTTATGAACCCTCTTAAATGCTAAGGGCTATAGTAAACATTAGAAGAAATCGTACGATGACCGTGACTTGCTCTTTCATAAGTGTAAAGATGGCAGCATTCTATAGATTTTTATATTATTCAAATTTTATATTATTTCACGAAAGCTTTACCGTTATACTATTCAAATTTACCGTTATACCATTTACGAGTGTCATCATAAACTGTCTGTCGTGTGCGTTGAGAGATATTTCTTTAAAAAAGTACATAAATATGCAATAAAAATATATTAATATACAACATAAATATATTTCGTTTGGAACGTGCTATTCTTTTGTGCAAAAACATGCCCCATTAGAGCAGCATTAACCAATCTTGCTATGAGATGAACGATCAGAAAACATTTTTATCTTCCTCCGCTCACCTTAAAAAACCAAGATCTTAACTCAATCTGCTCTGTACGCAGTCCGAATTTTTGTCAAATGATCTTCTCTTGACTTTCCACTCATGTGATTCACTTAAACGAAAACGCAACAAATAAACCTATGAATATTCATCACACACTAAAAAGTACTTAAACGTTCCAAGAAAACTTATGCCTTATATTACCGCTATAAATGACAGTGTTTTATAGCATAACAGGATAAAAAAGTTTTCTGCAACACAAAACCTACAAAACCAATGAATATCCCCTTTAAAACTTTCTTTTTTAGGATTCACAGTGCTCCAATTCCTCAAGCCTTTATAAAAAAGGAACGATTTTAAGCTTGCTGAATATATTGTATCAGCATATATTACAGATTGTAACATATTGTTATTCATAAAATCACCTCAAAAAGAACAGAAAGAGGTTTTTATGGCTGATCTCGTAAAAGCCGCTATGCTTTATTCAACCTTGATTATCACCATCAATGCTTTTGTTGTTATTTTAGTTCTCGTAATAGAAATATACTAAGCATACTCTCTTGGCTTTTTGTAATCTGCGCAAATGAGCATCTTCATTTCACATAAGATCAAAGAAAAATTTTAATTCTACAGATAAATCACGCACCCAATTTCAAACATCGCTTGCAACTATTTGAGTGTTAACTCTGCTTTTTGTATGCATTTTTAACCATCAGTGTCCGCCTTTTCACACTACCTTGAATCTCAACTTTATTTCCGCCTTAAAAAACTAAATTTTCTACCAGATCCGATCTGTAAATAATTTGTCTCCTTATTGAGTAAGTTCCTCTTGCTTCCCCCTTCAGTGCATATCACAATTTTAAAGGATAACATTTCATGAAGCTTATGATAAATCCATTGAACAACATCTTTACCCTTATGAGAGAATAAACCAGCAGCATCACACACTTTTCCAGCCCCAAATGTTGCAACAACCTTTAGCACTTGAGATCGTTCATAAGAGGCATTTTTACTTCTTTCTTCAACAGTTTTTACCACACGGCTCTCCGTGCTTGTAACGTGCAAGCAGATGGTTTTAATTGATTCAATCTAGAACAGATTTTGACGAGATCATCGTTCAACATAAAATAATTAAACTATTTTTATAAATCAAAGTGTTATTCAAAATAACATTCATTACACACTCGAAAACAAAAAGCATCTCATATGCAAAGTTTTACATGAGCTCCACTGCTCAAAATGATAATATTACGGCACAATTAAGATAAAGAATAACAAGGGAAAATCTTGCAAACTCAGAAAAGAGAGGGGAAAAATGAAAAGGTGTGGAGGGCGCTCAATTCCTCATACATCCGGCAAAACCGTTATAGAACAACTGCCTCACGTCTTAACTAATGTTATAATAGTCTCAAATCAAAATCAATTTTTTAAAAATACTTTGAGAAAAACATTTGAGTATAAAACGATAATAATTCCATTTAGAATGTTTTTTTCTTTATTAAAACAGAGAAAAGTAAATTCCAAACAAATGTTTCCTTTCAATTTTTCCGAAATTAGCCACAACGCTTAAAGCCGATCTTAGTATGATGAAACATTTATTTGTGATAAACGCAGAAAAACACCCCAAAGATAGATTTAATCTCATATTTTAAATACATGTAACCAAAACATTAAAAAATCAGCTTATACTTTGCAAAATTAGCAGTAACACGTAGCAACTCATTGGGGGATGCAATACTATCACAATTGAAAGCACTTTTGGGCTGAACAAATGACAGTATAGCATCCGTTTACACAAAGAGTAGAGATCGTAAACAGCTAATTCTTGAAGCCATCAAACGACTCTCTAAAAGTTAGAGAGATCCTAAAAAGCGTAATAGAATCAAGAACTAGCAAAATCCTTATTGATAGAATCAATTTATTGAATTGTATGTTTTTAATTAATGCCAAACATAAGTTCCATATAGGCTTGTCTGGCATGTTGACAATTTTTAGATTTCTCTATAGAGGATGGATCCATTTTTTCACATTTTTTTACCCACTCTTCGAGTAATTTTTTATCTTTCTTGAATTCCGCTGCGCTGTAAGTTTTTTCGCAACCAGAAACGCCAAGTCCAGTACAAACCAGCAATACTGCGATAATAACTTTATTCATGATTTAATTCCCTTCCTTTTTATCTTCAGTTTTTTTCTCGTCATCATGTACAAAGCTCGCACCAGGCCAATCTCGGGCATGAACTTCACGATACGCTTTATCTGCGTTTTTACAATTTTGAGAATCTAAATTCCCTGATATCATACATTTCATTGCCCATTGCTCGAGCAATTTAGGATCTTTTTTAAACTCTGCTACGCTATAGGTTTTTTCGCAACCAGCAAGGATAAGTCCAGTACAAACCAGCAATGCTGTGATAATGACTTTATTCATCAATAAATTCCCCTTTTTTCAAATTTACAAAGTTTAGGACACAATTTAGGGTCCCATTAAATTTGTACATTCAGTTCATTGTGTATTTTCAAAAATTTTAACATCGACTTCTGTACGCATTTTTTCCAACCTATGATGATAAATCGCGTACAAAGAAAAACACCGCTATCAATATATTTTTATGATTTAATTGTTATCCTGCTTTTTTCAGTTTCATTGCCCTTTTTGCCACTTTCACGAAGTTCCTTTGCAAGATTTCTATAATGCTCTTGAAAAAGTTCCATATCGGCTTGCATGACATTTTGACAATTCTTGGTTGCAAAAGCAGAGATCCCCATTTTATCGCATTTCTTTCCCCATTCTTGCATCAATTTTTTATCTTTCTTAAATTCCTCAACACTGTAGTTTTTTTCGTGAACCAACAGTAACAAGCCCCATGCAAAGCAATAGCGCTGTTATAATGACCTTGTTCATGATTTAACCCCTCTCTTTGTTTTATTTTTATTAACAATATCTTTGAGTTCACATCCCCTCCCATATTGTGACCTTGCATCTAACTTTCCTTTGCAAATACGCACACTTCCAACGTAAACATGTTAAATCATGAGAACTGATTTCATTTATCAGACTTGCATTTGTAACATTATCTGCACGGCTGTTCTTTGTATTTGAAGTATTTAAACTTCAGCAGTAATTTTGATATCTTGGCATTTTTCAAAAAGCTTTTAATTATTTTTTCAAAAATCACTTCATCATGCGAAGTCGCACAAAGTTTTATCAAAAATTCGTAATGCCTATATCCATTGCAAATTCCCTGCAAATGAAAGAATACACCTTTTAATCAACTGATTGCGCTCTTATCATTTCTTAAACCACCGGAAAAGAAAGAAACCTTTAAGTTCCCCCTGCACTTTTTAAAAGCCAATAGAAATGCTAAAAAAGCGATCTTATACATTGCAATTGAAGCAAAAACCTATTTACTTGCGTACCATTACGACTGGTATTAACTATTTAAGACTATAAAATCATATAAATGTAAGAAATACTGTCTATAATCTGCTCAATGACTTCTTTTGTTTATTAAGAATTATTAGGAAAACTTATAGTGCACCAATATCAGTAAAT
This sequence comes from Bartonella sp. AS69XJJH, assembly GCF_042195585.1. NCBI lineage: Bacteria > Pseudomonadati > Pseudomonadota > Alphaproteobacteria > Hyphomicrobiales > Bartonellaceae > Bartonella > Bartonella sp. AS69XJJH. Next base: position 19,824 of record NZ_JBHIOO010000016.1, read on the forward strand.
TTTACTTATTTTTATCCCCCCTTTATAAATATGAATATAATTTAATTAATTAAATCGCTGCATAACAGAAAAAAATAGTCAATGCTACTCTTAATTCCATTATTTACGCATGTATTAATTAAAATAAACAAAAAATAACCTGACGTTTAAAATCATTATCAAGACACTTTTTATGGAAGAATAAACTTATCTATTCATCTAGCGGATAAGATCACAAGTAGTACGATAATTATCACATTTATAAGGAAAAATTTGAAACGGAGAATTTTTCGCAAGCTCACAGCTCTTTCATGAGATGATACAGAACCTTATGAAAAACAACTTAAATGAAACAGCCCTCATGAAAAAGGAAGGGCGCTTGTATTATTAACTTCGTATAAAAACAACCGATATCATCTCTAGAAAAAGCATTCTTACCAACGAAACCTTATTATCGTATATCATTTTTTACACTTTTCCGTATTTTTGTGAAAGCAGTTCACGTACCTCATCGGCTATTTTAGTTCCACGACTTGCACAACTTACCTTAATCAATCGATGCAAACTTTCTGGTATATCAATCGTGAGGCGCTTCATACCTCCACTCATGCTCCCTTTGGAGCTTCCTACCCATGCATCCGCCGTTAAAGGAATTGATTTATTCGTTGGTTTTGTGCCGATTTTAATTTTTTTATTCATCGCGCTAACTCCTTGATTTCCGCTGCAACAGCTTCAATTTCTGCTGTTGCTGGTCCTTGCTTATCAACTTCATAAACCGCCTTCCCCTGTGCTGCTGCTTCTGCAAAAATCACGCGCTGCGCAACGCTAGAAGAAAGAATATGCACGGGGTATATACCAAGAGCTTCGTTCACATCACGCCCTATCGCTGTATTGACTATTTTACGATTAATAACAAAAGCAGATTTAAGATTTTCTTTATAAACACGCGCTTCATCAATCAGCTTTACAATTCCATCGGCAGCCCAAATATCATAGGGACTAGGCAAAACAGGTATAAGCACCAAATCCGAAGCCATAAGAGCACTACGAGCAAGATCAGTCACACGCGGAGGACCATCGATAATAATATGATCATAACCATGACCAATCTGTGTAATCTCTTTGTGAACCGTTGGTCGCGGTAAACCAATAACCGAAAACAAAGGTTCATCTTCACGCGCAGCAGCCCAATCCAATGCGCTCCCCTGTGGATCAACATCAATAAGCAATACCCGTGCACCAGTACGCGCAAAACTGGCCGCAAGATTAACACTCAACGTCGTTTTTCCGACACCTCCCTTTTGATTCAAAAGTCCAATGATCATTTATTACGCCTTTCAGCATTATCGTTTTTACGATTATACAGAAATCAACAAAATAAGCAAGCATCCAATACGTGCAAAATAACCATTTCTCCTATTTTTAGGATAAAAACGACAGCCCACAATTTTGTCTTTATAATATTCTTTTAGCATGAGCAAAAACATTATGGAGATGATATTCTTGAGAATAATAAAAATAAATTTAAACAAGAGACACCCTCTTCTTCTCCCACCTTAAAACGAAGATTCCTAAATCCATGTCGATCTGTAAACAATGCTCTGTAAATGATCCAGCTTCTTATCTCACGCCTACCTTTTGCAGCTTCTCCCTTTATGCACTCCACTTAATGCAACTCTACAAATAAGCTCCACTCTGAATATACAACAAACTATAAGAAGCATTCATTGTTTTGCATGTTGAATGAAAGAGCCTAAATCAGGAAGATTCTCTCATTTTATGCCCTCTGATATTAAATCAATCACAATCATGTCTCTTGTACGTTACAAGCGGGGCTGGCGTGTGGGTAAAAACTGTACAAGAAAAGATTAACATGCTTCTTATGAATTGTCTCAAGAGCCAAAGAATGTAGTAACATTGGGGCTGGAAAATATAACAATGGTGCCAACCTACTTCTTCATAAGCGTAAAGAGGCTAGTGATCAATGAATTTTATACTCTTATACGCTTGACAGGGTAAAATGGGCTTAAGAGAAATAAGAATACCTCTAGCAAGCATGTGAACAAGCAACACTATGGAATGTCTATACTTGGTAAACACAATAGATTATCCATAAAGACCAAACAGCCGCCTTGCATAAGATCGAATAACGAACATGTTGCGGAGTGAGATATTTTGCATCTTACAGCTCATTTTCTCCAAATAGATCTTCTCGACAAAAAGAATATTTTTGTTAAGATGCCATTGAAAAACTTACCTTCATTATGTTCTTTTATATACCAGACCAGAGGGTATCATGAAGGTCGTGCAATTGAGAATAAATAAAAATGAATTTACAACAAATTGAAGCTGATATTTTTATCAGTGCCCAAATTAGCATAGAAAATATCAAAACATTGGCACAAGCTGGTTTTAAAACAATTATCTGTAACCGCCCCGATCACGAGGAGCTTCATCAACCTGACTTTTCTAGCATTAAAACGATCGCAAATGAATATGGCATAAAAGCCTATCACATTCCCATTTCTCCTCCAACTATAGAACAGTCAGCTGTTGAAGCCATGCAAACAATTTTAAAAACCGCCTCTCTGCCTCTTCTCGCCTATTGCCATCACGGAGCACGCTCGCTGCATCTTTATCGTTTAGCACGTCTTTAAACACAGGTTTTTATACGCTTCCTCCTCGCCTTAAAAGATAAAAACTCTTAAATACACATCGATCTGTAAAAAATAATCTGTCAATAATCTTTGTCTTACGCCTTTTCCTTGGCTTCCCACTTCATAAAACTCTACACACAAGCTTTACCCTCAATATACAACAAACATGCACACCAAAAGCCATAAAAATGCATAAAAATTCATATAATGATCAAGGAAATTTTTACCTCATCTTTTATCACTGCTCCACCTCCTTTTTCTTAATCCTCTACCAACACGAGCTCATCCGTACGCCACAAACACCTAAAACAACAGTAAAACCACTACCCCCCATATTCCGGATAAAAGGCATGCAGAGTATTTTATAAAAAAGCCGTAAGCCATCATCTATGGTTAATTATAAGATATTGATTTATAGTAATTAATTATTTTGCACGTTGAATGAGAAACCCTAATACCGTAAGATTCTCTCATTTTGAGTCTATTGATAGTGAATCAATCAAAAGCGTTTTTCTTATATGTCACAAGCAGGAAGAGTTCGTGTGAAATAAAACGAGTTAAGAAAAATCCCTCTCATAAACGCTCTCAAATAGCCAAGGCTGTACAATACTGAAGGCTTGTCAATATAACTGATGATACCGGATTGCTCTTTTATTAGGCATAAAGATGATAGCGTTCAACGGAGCTTGCAAGATACCATTCATGAGTGCCATCATGAAAATGGATATAGGAAGCGTTGAGAGATATTTCTTTAAAACAAACGCGTAAATTAGCAAAACAAATATATTCCAGCATTTTATTTTACCTGTGGGGTGTGATTATCCTATTCAAAGAACAACAAAAGCCTGAAACTGTTATTTTCATGATTTAAGAGATATTGCTCTGGAACCTTTTGAATGTGAAAAACCCGAATTTTAAAAAGACAATCATCTGGACTGATTTTCCCCTTTATAACTTCATCTTTTTTCCCAATAAGGCTGTAAATTGATTTCAGAGATTATCCAAATGAATATAGGCAATATAGGGGGCTCTCCTCATCTGGCACACAAAAGCTGTAACAGCAGAGAGAGCACTAAAGCGCCTTAATCTTTGTCTCAAACATATTGCTCGCGTTGAGGATCGCTAAAGCAAAAGCTTTATGAGAAAAACAATGCCATAAAGTTACAAATAGACCAAACGTAGATTGGAAAGATGTTCCAACTTTTATCCAATACTTCTATCAAAAACAACAAAACATTATTAGCTTTGCGTTTTCATATCCTTACAAAACTGCCTGCCCGCTGTGTTATAGGTGTTATATTTGTGAAGAAAAAAGGAGATATATGGACAGTTCTTAACTTGAGAATCTGAAAGATTTACGTGATACAATAACAAAATTGTACCTTTATCATCAAAAGCATGAGAAATTTTGAAACAAGTACACCTGCTTTCTCGCAATGATTTCTTTTTATCTGCAATCGATCGCAGTCTCCTTAATGTGAAGCCCCTCTCGCAATATACGAGAAAAACGAGACTTAAAGCATTTTCAAGCAGCTTTATTCTCGTTTACGTTATTGGTTAGCACAAAACAGCTGTTGACCACCGCTCTACTTCACAAGACACAACAAACAAACCTTTTTAAAATATTCATCATATGATACAAAATATCACATGAGTAAGGTTTTACATAAACTCTATACCATCATAAAAGACGATACGGCATAATAAAACAAATTAGAAAAAAGAAACCATAAATTTTTAAAATAAAAGAGTCATCTATTAAATTTTATCAAGCTATAAGCTTAAAATCGCAAGAAATTTTAAAAACAGTCTTTCTCCCTCTTCACGTCTATTATTACCAAATAGGCTGGGGATTATTCTTTACTGCATCTTTTATGATGAGTTTTAACGGATCAGAAAGAAACAAGCAGTAAACTTTTGAATGACAATAAAAGCCATAAAATGAATTTTGAAAAAGATAATGCCAAAATCAGATCTTCAGATATTCGATTCTCCCTCTCAACAACGAAAAAAACATATATTCCACGATGTTTTGGAATATATTTTTGTGATTATAATCACTTTAAGTGCTATTTTTACGGCTCTTCTCTCTTTTTCAGATAAGTTTAGGGCATATTTTTAAAAGTAAGCAACCTATCCAACTTTGATAATGGTTGTACTGTCTTTAAAATTTCTTTTGCCTTTTTTTCATCACGGTGCATTTGCGTAATCAAAGGTTTAAGCCCATCAAATTTTTCTTGTCCTCGCAAAAACTGGAAAAAAGAAACGGTACAGCTTTCCCCATAAAGGTCGTCGTTAAAGTCAAACAAATAGGTTTCCAAAAGTGGCGCACCATCTTTAACAACCGTTGGACGACAACCAAAGCTTGCAACACCATCATACAAAACACCGTTCGCACGACGCAAACGTACAGCATAAACACCATGAGCCAAACGAACTTGGGGAGGCAACATTTGATTAGCAGTAGGAAACCCCAAAAGACGTCCAAGTTTTTCCCCTTGAATAATATTGGAGCGTATCCGATAGTGATACCCTAACAAATGGGCTGCTTTGTCCACTTCCCCTTGTGAGAGAAGTTGCCGAATAAAACTCGAGGAAATGATCAAAGGTTGTGAATCTTGAAGACGAGAAACGCAAGGAACTTGCACAACCTCAAATCCATATTTCTTTCCCCTTTGGCAAAGAAGATGTACATTTCCGCTTTTCTGATGACCAAATTGAAAATTTTCCCCTGTCACCACAACTGAAACATCAAAAACTTCCTTTAAAATCGATTTGATAAATTCATCCGCTGAAAGAGTGGCAAACTGTGCATCAAAGGGCTGTTCAATCACGCCATTAAAGCCAAGGACTTTAAAAATTTCAGCTTTTTCAGCTGCCTCTGTCAAACGATAGACAGGAGCTGAACGTTGAAAAAAACTTCTTGGATGTGGTTCAAAAGTTAAAACAACTGCTGATTTCTTTTTTATCCGCGCGAAATCAAGCGCTTTTTGCAACACCGCCTGATGTCCGCAATGAACACCATCAAAATTTCCAAGTGCCAACACTGCTCCCCGCCAAGCCGATGGAAACATATGAGTTCCCTGAAGACGCAAAAAATTAGTCATTACTGAAGTGCCCACATGATTGCTTGTGGTTTATAACCATGATGTTCAAGAAAAGAATGCAAAGCTTGCTTATCCACCACACCATTTTGCGTATAATCATGATGATGAATCCCCCCCATAATATAAAGGGCATCAAGACCAAAATGAGCTGCCCCCTTAATATCCGTCAAAAGACCATCACCAATGGCTAAAACTTGACTTTTTTCCACTGTTCCCCGTATTTTTTGAAGTTTTTCAAAGGCACATTCATAAATAGGCGCATGAGGTTTTCCAGCAATGCGCACCTCCCCCCCTAATTGTTGATAAAGACGCGCCAATGCACCAGCGCACCAAAATTCTTTATTGCCATAATGGACAATCACATCAGGATTAGCACAAATAAAAGGTAAATTCCGCGCCCGCATGCGAAGAAACATTTCCTCATAAGCAGAGGGTTCTTCGTCAAAATCTTCAAGAAAACCACTACAGACGACAACAGAAGCCTCCCATTCTTCAACAAATTCACATTCTAACCCTTCAAACAGCACCAAATCACGTTGTGAACCAATAAAAAAAACTTTACGCGGAGCAGTCCGAATGAGATCGCGCGTTACATCCCCTGAAGTGATAATGGCATCATAATAGTCGCTGTGAACATTCATGCTTTGTAATTGAGCAGCAACATCTTCCCGTAACCGAGGAGAATTGGTCAATAAAATAACACTTTTTCCCATTTGTCGAATTTTATATAATGCTTTCAACGCTGGTTCAAATGCATGTACACCGTTATGCACAACCCCCCACACATCACAAAAAACAGCATCATAATGCGCTATAATAGTCTCAATATGGGTAACTTCATTCATGGTGCACCTATCTCTTTTGTCATTTAAAGCTGTCTTTTACTTCAAAATTACTTACCGAAAGATAATACTTGTGTCATCTGCTTTCTCAAGCCATATCCCAACTTTGCATCGCTTATAGCAAGCATACAAAATGATAAAATAAATAAGTTATCATTAAGTGTGCAAAATTCTAAAACGCTTTATATCAAAAGCTTATCATTCCACAATGCTCATTTTTCTCATAAAAACTTTAATCCTAACAATAACTGCGTTGATCCAGTTTCTTATCTAAAACACGCACATTCTTAACAACGAACAAAAAACTCCTTAAAAAACGCTTCCTTAAGTATAGAATTATTGATTTATAATAATAATTTATTATTCACACCTAATGAGAAAGCCCAATATATTTTCTCATTTCAAATCTGTTTATATTGAATCAATCACAAATATTCGCTTGCACATCACAAGCGAACCTGAGCGTACAGATAAAAACACGTGAAGAGAGAAAAATATCTCTTATGCTCCCTTTCAAAGGCAAAAACTGTCGTAATATTTTGAACTAACAAAGAGTATGTGCCGTCCAAGCATCTTTTTTCAGTAAAGATAGAAATATAGCTTTTATCCCCTTCATAGAAACCTTTACGTTATACGCTTTACGAAACGCCATTCGTGAAATGGGCACTAACATTAAGAAATATCTTCTTAAAACAAACATGTGAATATAAAACAACCAAATCTATTCTGTTTTGATTTTATTTTGCATGAGGGATCTTTACTCATAAAAACTTTCCCCTATCATCATGATATCTCAGACGCATCTAAAAAATCACTTTGATTATTGGTTAAGAACAGCACCGTAAACGGTGCCTTGAGCTTAAAAACCAAGGTTTACCTTCGTGAAATGCATATCTGATGTCATCAGTTTAGTCAGCAAGCCTTAAAAAGTTGAAAGGCAAACAACCTCTCATTAAAAAAATCTATCCGTCTCAAGAAAAACTATTTTTATTGCCAATTTCCTAAAATTACTTTACACATTAAAAAATGTATTGGTCGTATACGCAACGACCAATAGGGCCTTGAAAACCCGAAACCCTAGCGTAAAAATAAACCCACTATGTGGGTATCCCGGAATTCCGGGAGATTTTGCTATGTCCAGGTGCTCTCAGCACTAAAAGCAAAATGCTGACTAGGGTTCAGTGTTTTCAAGCTCCCGGAATACCAATGCGAGGGCGCTCGCAACCGGAGGGGGAAAATGCAAACTCCAAATCTTAATATTGATCTTTTTGTAGGCAAAAAAATTCGCTTTAGGCGAAAAATGCTAAAAATGTCTCAAAAAACATTAGGGCATCATTTAGGTGTCACTTTCCAACAAATCCAGAAATATGAAAAAGGCTTAAACCGTGTGAGCGCAGGACGTTTAAAGGAAATTTCCGATATATTGGAGGTCCCACTTGCCTTTTTTACGCTGATATCATCAAAAAAGAACATACCCCGTACCATCATGATGAAATCGCATCGAACAAAGAGGAATTTTTGCTTTTAAAAAGTTTTAGAATTCTTACACCTGTCAAACAGAAAGCAATTTTAAACTTAATTGCTGATTAGAATTAAAACGCTTTAAAAGCATGGGGTATAAGGTTCTACACGCTTTGTTCTTGGCTTCCTTCCCACACATCAAAAGATATAAATCCCTCTTCAAACTGGTTGATAAACAATCCCACTTCTCAAGAACAGCTCATTCTCGGCTTCCCCTTCCATACGGCTCCTTTCACAAAATTATACGAGCAAGTCCTCTCTTGAATATTCACTAAACTCTCTCATCAAAACACCCCATGCATAAAGTTTTTGTGCCTTATATCACCACGCCTCAAGCGATGATGTTTTTACAGCACAACAGAATAAGAGCATTCACACGGATTTAAGGCCCCCCTTCTCCACTGTTGACGCTCCATTTATTTTAATGATGAGCATTTAATATACCTGCTATAAAGACTTGGTGTCTGTTATAAATTCTTAAAGGCATGTTTTTCCTCTAAAACCTCAATGCTACACCAACTCCATCATAAGACAACACATTGGATTTATAAAGAGTGTTCATTGTTTTACTTGTTAAATGAGAATCCAGAATATCATAAGATTCTTTCATTTCAGACCTGTTCTAGGTTGAATCAACCAAAACCATATCCCCCAAACCATGTCTCTTGCAAGTTACAAGCGGAAAGAGCCCTTGTGGATAAAAAACTATTAAGAAAGGATTAAAAATGCTTCTAATGAACCATCTCAAGTGCCAAGGACTGTAATAACACCTACGAGCTAGCAAATATAATGATGCTGCCATCTTACTCCTTTATGAAGCGTAAAGATAGTGGTGCTCAATGGATTTACCATTATACAATTCACGGACACCATCGTGAAATGGGCTTTGGTGCATTGCGAAATGTTTCTTAAAAAAAGCCCGTGAATTAGCAAATCAATGGCGTTCTGTTTTGCATGAGGGTCGTGCCCCCATTTAAAGAACGCAACAAACAAAAGTGTTAGGCAATACGTAATCTCCATTATTTGAAAGATATTACTTTAGATGCTTTTGAAAGTCGTAAAGCTGAACTTAAGAATAATGGTAAATGGTTTCTACCCTTAAAACTTCATATTCTCCCCAAATTAGGTTGTTTGCCCGTTTCAGAGATTACGTCAACAAAAGTATATGCAATCCCCTCGCCCTCATCTGGCATACAAAAGCTGGAACTACTCATAAAGCTCTTTTTTTTCTCAATCTCTAACTCAAAACATGCGGCTGCATAGGATTGGATGTTGATTTACAAGCAACAGAAAAAGCACGCACGCTCTTAGGAACATAACGCCATAAAACCACTAATAGACCAGCTATGGATTGAAAAGATGTGCCGGATTTTTATAAAACACTTTGTCAAAAAACAACAATGACACATTTGGCTTTGCGTTTGCTTATCCTTACAAGGGTTTGCACACGTCCCTTATGTTATATTCATAAAGATCAAGTTGAGGGTGATATATGGACTATTCCTGCCGAAAATATGAAAGGAATGCGTGATGCTACAACAGAGTTTCGCGTGCCCTTATCATCTGAAGCATTAAAAGTAATTGAACAAGCCCGTTATCTCTCCAAAAATGATTTTATCCTTTCTGCAACCAATCGTAGTCACCTTAGTGAGAGTAGTATGTCACAATACATGCAACAGACTGGACCCTATCCCCGTAGGTTTCACTCTCGTTTACGTGAATTAGCTGGCAGACCGGCGCGCCTAGTCACTAAAACCATGTCATACGGTAGAAGGCAAAGGAGAACATGCCTATTGCCTACAGAACACAGCTTTTTGTCGACTTTTCCGATTGTTCTCATGTTATAAAAAAAGATGCAAAATTTTAGAAAATAGACAAATAACGCCATAATAACATGATCAATAGGTAAAAAACCCACACAAAATGTGTGGGCTTTTTTGTTTATGTAAATAAACAAAGTAAATACATATTTGTTATTTAATAGGTATTTCCCAATGGCGGACACGAACAAATGAGCATTCTGTCTCCCGCAACATTATCAATACGTGATACAGGAGGCCAATATTTATTGGCTGGATCAAGAGAATTGTTGGGAAAAGCAGCTTCTTGTCGCGAATAGGGTCGTGCCCAAGCATCATCTAAAGTATCTGCCACTGTATGAGGAGCATTCACCAATGGATTATTGTCTTTTGGCCAAACCCCACGACCAACTTTCTTTGCTTCTTCAGCAATAGAGAGTAAAGCATCACAGAAACGATCAATTTCTGCTTTTGGTTCTGATTCCGTTGGCTCAATCATCAAAGTTCCCGGAACAGGGAAAGACATCGTAGGCGCGTGGAATCCATAATCAATGAGACGTTTTGCAATATCATCAACACTCACCCCATACTGCTCTTTCAACACACGTGTATCCACAATACATTCATGAGCAACACGTCCATGCTTGCCCCGATAAAGAATGGAATAGGCGGGTGAAAGACGTGCAGCAATATAATTAGCATTTAAAATGGCTATTTGTGTTGCATATTTTAAACCATCAGCTCCCATCATTCGAATATACATCCATGTAATCGCAAGAATAGACGCACTTCCATAAGGAGCTGCCGAAACAGCATGGGTTGTCCCATCCTGTTCATGTCCTGGTAAGAATGGTTTGAGATGCGCTGCAACTCCAATTGGTCCCATACCAGGACCACCACCACCATGGGGAATGGCAAATGTTTTATGAAGGTTCATATGACAAACATCAGCGCCAATATCTGCAGGACGAGCAAGCCCCACAAGTGCATTGAGATTAGCGCCATCAAAATAAACTTGTCCGCCATTTTCATGAATAATAGAACAAATTTCCTTAATGCTTTCCTCATAAACACCATGTGTTGAAGGATAAGTAATCATGAGAGCAGCCAATTTATCCTTATGCAATTGCGCTTTCATTTTGAGATCGTCTACATCAACATCGCCATCGCTTAAACATTTTACCACAACGACTTCCATACCTGCCATATGAGCCGAAGCTGGATTGGTACCATGCGCAGATGCAGGAATAAGACAAACTGTACGTTGATGTTCTCCCCGTGATTGGTAATATCGTCGGATAGCCAAAAGCCCCGCATATTCACCTTGAGCACCAGAATTTGGCTGAAAAGAAACTTGCGCAAATCCTGTAATTTCGCACAACCACGCATTTAACTGATCGATCATCTCCACATAACCCGCTGCATCCTCTTGTGAAACAAAAGGGTGTATATTGGCCATGCTAGCCCAACTCACAGGCATCAATTCAGCCGCCGCATTAAGCTTCATTGTACAAGAACCAAGAGGAATCATTGCACGATCCAGCGCCAAATCCTTATCTGCCAAGCGACGCAAAAAGCGCATCATATCTGTCTCTGAATGAACCGCATGAAAAAAGGGCTGGGAAAGAAAAGCAGCATCCCGCTTTTTGCCAAAGAGCTGTGGAGAAACCTGATCGCCTAATTGTGCCCCAAAAAGCTGCGCTAAAGCACAAGCATCTTCTTCTGTCGATAATTCATCAAAATTAATGGCGATGGTGTCATCATCGAGAACACGAATAAGGCGCCCACCTATTTTGGCTTGATGCGCAATCTCTTCCGCTTTTCCCTTCACAACAATGCTTACACAATCAAAAAAAGATTCTCCTTCACAAAAAACACCTGCAGCCTTTAAACCAGCAACAAAACGACATGTTAAATGATGAATTCGCTGCGCAATTTCTTGTAAACCTTTTGGCCCATGCCAAACAGCATAAGCAGTTGCCATATTAGCCAACAAAGCCTGAGCTGTACAAATATTTGACGTCGCTTTATCGCGCCGAATATGTTGTTCACGTGTTTGCAAAGCTAAACGAAAACCAACACGCCCTCTCGTATCCATGGATTGACCAACAATACGCCCTGGAATAAGACGCGTTAACGCATCACTCACTGCAAGGTAACCAGCATGTGGACCACCAAATCCCATCGGAACACCGTAACGCTGCATAGAGCCAACAACGATATCTGCCCCCCATTGAGCAGGTGGCTCCTGAAGGGTAAGCGCTAAAGGATCAGCCACAACGATAACTAAAGCTCCTTTTTCCTTTGCCTCTTTTATGATCTCACTGTAATCATGAAAAGAACCTTTTGTATCTGGCCAAGATAAAACAATTGCCGCTGTATCAGAAGCAATTTCGCCATTTTGGCTAATCTGAATCCCTTGTGTTTCAGCACGCGTTTGCGCAACACTTAAAGTCTGAGGATGTAAAAGACTCTGAACAGAAATCTTCGTCTTTTTCTCACGGGAAAAGCGAAAAGCGAGGGCATTGGCTTCAGCTAAAGCAGTTGCTTCATCAAGAAGGGAAGCAGCCGCAACCGGTAAACCTGTGAGTTCACTCACCAATGTCTGAAAATAAAACAAAAGTTCTAAACGACCCTGGCTAATTTCTGCTTGATAAGGCGTATAAGCAGTATACCAAGCAGGATTTTCAAACAGATTTCGTAAAATAACTGGAGGCACATAAGTTCCATGATATCCTTGCCCAATAAAACTTTTGTGCACACAATTACGCTCCATCATCTTGGAGAGTTCTTCCAAGGCTTGTCCTTCACTAGCAGCCTTTGGCAAATTAAGTGAACGTCCCAAATGGATAGAGTGTGGAACAGCTTGAGAAATGAGTGTATCAACACAATCAAGCTCTAAAACATCAAGCATTTTTTGTGTTTCATCAGGTCGCAGCCCAATATGTCGAGAAGAGAAGGAATGCTCGATCATGATACTCATCCAATCAAAGCCTTATAAGCATCTTTATCCAACAACCCTTCCAGTTGTGTCTCATCCTGCAATGTCATTTTCCATAACCAGCCTTCTGTTTCGGCTTTCTGATTTACCAATTCAGGATTATCAGCCAATGCTTCATTGATTTCGACCACTTCACCATCAAGAGGAGCATAAACATCTGAAGCGGCTTTCACCGATTCCACAACAGCAGCTGCCTCTCCTTTGGAGAGTTTTGTCCCACTTTGTGGTAAATCAACAAAAACCAAATCTCCTAATTGCTCTTGCGCATAATGCGTAACCCCAACAGTCACCACTTTTCCTTCAACGCTAAGCCATTCATGGTCTTGTGTAAAATAAGTTTTAGACATAAAAAATCATCCTTTAAAATAACGTTGTTCAACAAAGGGAAGTGAATGAACTGATAATGCAATCTTTTTACCTCGCAGTTCTGTAAAGACTTGTGTCCCTTCAACTTTACAATCAACAGGAACATAACCCATCGCGACAGGACCATCAAAAGAAGGACCAAAACCACCTGATGTTACAACTCCAATCTCATTACCTTGATCATCCAGAAGCACCGCACCAGCACGAATAGGTTGGCGCGTTTGCGGTTTTAATCCGACACGACAACGAGCAGGTCCTTTTTGCAGCGCTTCAAGAAAAGCCTTCGCGCCATAAAATTGTGCTTTTTCTCGAACACTTTTAGGAACAGCCCATGTTAGAGCCGCATCAATAGGTGTCGTATCAGGGGTAATATCATTTCCATGCAAACACAACCCTGCTTCTAACCGCAAGCTATCGCGTGCTGCAAGTCCAATCCACTCAACACGAGAATCACTCAGCAATTTTTCAGCCAACATATGCGCATGCCCTATAGGCAAAGCAATTTCAAAACCATCCTCTCCCGTATAACCAGAACGCGTTATAAACCAATCTTGTTGTGGTTCGAATCCTTGCATAAAGAACAATTCATTCCCTGGTAAATCGGCATCAGCAAGAACAGCGGCCGCTTCAGGACCTTGAAGAGCAAGCAATACCCTTTCAAGAGCAATCACTTGACATTCAAAATCAACCGCACGCTTTTCCAATTCTACAAAATCAGCCTGTGCATTACCGGCATTGGCGACCAACATAAAACGGCCCTCTTCCAAACGGGTAATGATAAGATCATCAAGAATACCAGCCTGCTCATTAAGCAAGTAATTATACCGTGAGTGCCCAATCTTTAAAGCTGCTGCATCAATGGGAAAAGCATAGGATAAAAATTCCACGGCTTGCGCCCCTTCAACAGCAATCAATTTCATATGAGAAATATCAAAAAGTCCTGCATGTGCACGCGTATGAAGATGCTCTTTCAAAACGCCAAGAGGATAAGTTAAAGGCATGTTCCACCCCGCAAAAGCACCAAATTTTGCTCCTGCTTTTTCATGCAAATCATATAAAGGAAGTGTTTTTAAAAAAGATGTTTCTTGTGCTGTGCCCATAATAACTCCAAAGCTGCGCTAACGCCCACAGAATATGGCCGTCTCTACCCCCCTCTGTCATCAACCTGAGAGACTCGCGAAAAGTTTTTTCGCTTACACCTTCGGCGCGGGCTCTCCCGACTTTCCAGATCTGCCTTCTTCCTTTTACGGTCCCTAAAGCCTGAGAGATTATGGGCCATTTCCCCTTCGGCGGCAATGCGAAAATTCGCAATCTGCACTCTCCCGCAAAAGAATGAAAGAAACGATAACGCTCTTTCCAGCATATTTTAACCTATAACCTATCTTTATCACACTGTCATTAGTAAAGTGATGAAAATGTTCTCATTTTAAAACTTGCATAAGCTGCTTCAAAAGATTTATAATGGACTCCTTTTGAACCTTACAAAAATTGCAAAGAACACATTTTAGAAAATTTAAGATAAAAATCAAAAGCTATAAACAAAAATACCTCTTGAAAATCATGCAAAACGTCACACACTAAAAAGATCGCAAAGCAATATTCTTTCTCGCGCAGTTCAACCTTAAAGAGAGGATTTCATATTCTTTTTTAGAATGAAGACTTCAAGTATTTTATAAGTATGATTTTAATGCATAAAAAGTGGGTTTTCTGCTTTCTCAATAGTGTCATAAATTGCAACTATTTACAGACTAAAACTACCGAACAAAGGTGACAAAATACTCATGAAAGCTGGTAATATCTCTTACAATTGCGAAAATGATCTTCCAAAGCAAATTGCCCTTTTTCCTTTAGAAGGTGCACTCTTACTACCCGGTGGTTTTTTATCACTCAACATTTTTGAATCAGAATCACTTGAAATGATTGAAAACGTTATGGTAACTGATCGTCTATTGGGCATTATTCAACCACTTTCATCGAATACAGACCGCTTCTCTACACAACTTTATAAAACAGGCTGTATAGGGCGCATTACAAACTACAGTGAAACAGGAAATGGACAACTGTTCATTATCTTACAAGGTGTTTGCCGCTTCACCTTAGAACAAGAATTGACAAACACAAAATCCTATCGAACAGCTCTCATCCAATCAAACATAAAAGACTTGCAAGAATTTGATATTGAAGAAAGCATTAACCGCGAAAACTTACTCGACGTTGTAGAAAAATATCTAACCATACATGAAATGGAATATAATTGGAGTAGTATTATAGAAGCCCCCACACCTATATTGGTTAATGCTTTTTCCGCTCTTATCCCCTTTACACCAGCAGAAAAACAAGCTCTCCTTGAAGCTCCAGATATCGAAAGCCGTGCCCAAACTCTTCTTGCATTAACAGAACGCTCACTCATGAAACAAACAGGCACAGATTACCGCTTAAACTAATGAACGGTCCCAACATGAAAAAAATGACCACAGATCCCAAAATGCTCGAATTGCTCGTCTGCCCGATGACGAAAGGCACACTCTCTTATAACCGAGAAACACAAGAGCTCATTTCTCTCAAAGCCAAACTTGCCTATCCTATTCGTGATGGCGTTCCCATTATGCTTGCCTCAGAAGCGCGCCCTTTGCAAAACAATGAAAACGTAGCGTATAAAAAATAAAAAATCCTCATGCAATCCCCCTCTACAAGCCCACTGTTATCAAGCCTCTATCAATATGATATCTCAATATTTACGATTTCTGAAAAAAGAGTTTTACAATATAGCAATACACCGATTTAAAAGATATTTATATCGCTTTACACCTTGTAATAAAAGCCAAAAATACCATCAAATTCTCTCATCCCAGCCTGTTCATACTGAAGCAATCAAAACCATTCGCTTGCACAATACAAGCATCTGAATAAAAACAATTAAAAAAGGATCTTATGAACTCCTTAAAAGCAAGGGGTATAATAACATTTTGAACCAACTCAGGTAAATGAAATTTATTATATTAAATATAAAGATTTTTATATTTCATGGACTTTAAATTTATACTATTTACGAGCAACATGTTTGAGATACCCCGATTGAGATGAATAAAAACGATAAGCTGTATCATCTTCTGTATACCATATAGAAGACAAGAATCTTTATCTGTTTTCGTAATCTTTGAAACGGGAAAACAGCCTAATTTGAGGGAGAAAACATAAAATCGTAAAGGAAAAAATCAACCCATTACCTTGCCATCACCCTTTAATTCAGCTTTACAATTTTTAACAGTATCTAAAGTATCTCAAGTAATATTTTTATGTATAATATACGCATTGATTACGTGAAAACTTGAAAAAACAAAAAAAACACTGTTGTAATTTCAATTGACGATTAAAAGTAATTGCCTTATGAATAAGACTTGTGTTTTTGGTCGTATACGCGACGATCAAATAGGGTCTGGAAGCCCGAAAAACTCAAACTAGAAATAAAACCGCTTTTGCGGATATCCCGGAATTTCCGGGGGCTCTTGTTATGTCCAAGTGCTCTCAGCACTAAAAGCAAGAGGCTGGCTCGGTTTCAGCACTTCCAGACCCCAGAAACGCTTATTCCATAAAAATATAATAAATTCAGTGTGTTATATGCAATTATTTTATATGGATCCACTTAAGAATCCACACTTTTATGCATGATCCATTTGACCCTTTTTTATATAAGATTACCATGTATGAATAGACCATAAAAAGCAAATCATGATGTAAATATTATAACGCATGTGTGTATTCAAATGAAATGAAAAACAGTTATCATTCATAACAGTTCATAAATTTTATGATACGTTTTTATCACTTAAAAATCGCATTGTTTTAAATTTAGTTGTTTGGAATTTTCAATAACATACGTTTAAAGATCACATCTTGTTTTAAAGATTGGTTTGTTTAATCGTATAAAGACAAAATATTATTGTTTCCCAAAATTGGGAAGCAAAAAATCTATATTTATTATAGCAATATCTTATCATCTATTAGAGGATAATCGTTTGAAATTGTCATAAGCTTATAGGTTTAATTTATAAAGATTGCATAAAAGGATTTAAAGACAAGATCGCTTTTAAAACCACGGTATTTTTTTACCGGAGTAAGGAAATAAACAAATATGAAATTCAAAACGTTATATCTTATGATCAAAAGCCTTTTTATGACGTATGCAAGCAAGCTATCAAAAAACGTTTTAAAAGTTATCGTTTAAAAATACGAAGCCAAATAGGGTCGATCCAAATTTGGATTGAGAGATTTTAGTCACCCCAAATTTGGGGGCACCTATTGAAACAAAGATAAGCAGGTAAACTTCAAAACCATTGTAAAATCTAAACGCATAGGGTTTTACTAAATTTTGAGTAAAATAATGCTGTTTAAAGAATGCTCTATTCTAAAGTTAACGCCTCCAAAACTGGATTGGTTGATTTTACCAACTCAAAATTGAGCTGGTTAATTTGCAAAGAAATTAGGTTTTAATGAAAAGTAAAAATACGCTTATGAGACACTTTCTAAATGAACCTTTAAACGTTTGAAACTGATGCTTTATAAGCTTATTATTCTTTCATTTGCTTAAGAACATTTTCATTTATGAATAAACCTAGGCTCTAGCTTTCACAGCAGAGCAAAATCTTGAAAACCTTATATTTTATAAAAGCGGTTGTTTATTGTCTTATTGAAACGCTGCTTTAAAAACCAACGCGCGTAAATGTAAAAAATGGGTTTTGTTATAGATATTCACTTAATAAGCATTTGCTTTTGATTGGATTGGATAAACCTACCAAGCGTTTTGATTTGTTTGATAGGTTTGATTTTAGACAATGCGTTATTTGAACTCACTCAGTTCGATTTTGAGCTTAATATTTTGAAACGTTTTTAAAAGAAGCATCATGATCATATGCTTTGTTTTAAATGATCTCTTTAAAGATAAGAACGTTTTATTGATACGTTTGATAGCAATGAAAAGCGTTTATAGACTCTCTTATTCAAATGAGTGATTAAAGATCATACGCATCGTTTACGTTTCTTTTGATAAGTTTTTATATCTCTCAT
>NZ_JBHIOO010000017.1:0-37915 GCF_042195585.1 Bartonella sp. AS69XJJH
GTCAAAGAAGTCACACGCCATGGTAAAATTATATGGTATGTACGTATTGGTCATGGACCACGTATTAGAATACGCGGTACCTATGGAACGCAAGAATTTGTTGACAACTATAAAAGCGCACTTGCCGAGTTACAAGGGCTTATACTTCCTAAATCCAAAACCGGTAAACTTGTTGAAGGGTCATTTGCATGGCTGCTTAAACAATACTTTAACAGCTCCAATTGGCATAGCCTTTCTAAAGTCACCCAAAAACAAAAAGAACTCATCCTTATGAAGGTATGTGATACCATAGGAAATATTCCATACCAAGCAATTGAAAAGAAACATATTATAGCCGGTGTTGAACGGCGTAAAGAAACACCAGCAATGGCTAGAAACTTCCTGAAAGCCCTTAATGGACTTTTTAATTGGGCAATTGATCAAGGTCTTTTGGAAAATAACCCAGCTTTAGGAATAAAAAGACCACCCCTCAAAAACAAAGATGGCTTTCCTGTTTGGACAGAAGAAGATGTTGAGAAATATTATCAAAGATGGCATCATGGTACCCATGAACGTGTCTGGATTGATGTTCTTTTATATACGGGCTTGCGTCGTGGTGATGCGGTACGCATTGGCTGGAAAGATGTCAAAGATAATATCATTCATCTCAAAACAGAAAAAAGTAAATTCCAGACAGATGTCTTTCTACCTATTTTACCGGAATTAGCCAAAACACTTGAAATTGGTCCTATTGGAGTAGAAACATTCATCTGTAGTAAAATGAATCAAAAATTCACCAAAGAAAGCTTTGGGAATGCATTTAGAGACGCTTGTAATGCGGCTGGAATTAAAAAATCGGCGCATGGATTAAGAAAATTAGCAGCAACACGCGCAGCTAACTCTGGTGCAACAGTATCACAACTCAAAGCAATTTTTGGCTGGACAGAAGATCAAATGGCATCTCTTTATACAAAGAGCGCAGATCGTAAAAGACTAGCTCTTGCAGCTATAAAAAAGCTCCAAAAAAGTTAGGGGTAGAGACAAAAAAACGTAATAGAATCAAGATTCACCTATTCCCTTATATTCTATATAATTCTTTGATTTTATTTAATCTATACCCGCCCCTTGGGCGTACCATCATCCTTCTTTCTATGTGTAATATATTCATTTTATTCGTGTTTTTAAAAAAGGGATGCATAAATAAAAACGGGGGAATAAGATCTTAAAAGGAATCTTTTCGTAAAAAGGATACAAGAATCATTAGCTGATTAATTTCTTTGTTGCATTTCTAGGGTAGTTTTTTGCTGCGCACAGTTAAAAACAGTAAGAATCGATAAAATATAAGAATTAGAGTATTCTAGCTCATGGTACGGTGATTTTATAAGCCATATTTTGCGTATGCTGTTAATTTTTAAATTAAAACCAGCCGCATCATTTATACGTTTTTTCCAACCTTCAAAACTGAAATTTATCCCAAAACGCATTTTATATAAAGCATTTCTAATTACAATGCCTTTCTTATCACATTAAACTTTTTTATAAACAAACTGTAATCTTAGAATTGAAATAGCGGTATAAAAAATAGATGCTTATTCACCTAACACAACAAATCAAGAAACTATAATTTAGAATACGATCAACTTATTAAATGGAATCTCGGATAATAAACGTGCATAATCCCTCTTCCTCAGTGATCTAACTACCTTATTTATTAAACAAATTCTTCATCAATCATAGAATAATTATAATTTTGCAAACACATCACTTCTTTTCAAAAATTAAACTCTCCAACAAAATTTTACACTCTATTGATAATATATTATAAAAGCTCATATTTGAATGCTTTTTTCCCTTGTTTTTACTTTTCATTATAAACTTGAAAGTGCTATAAAGTAGTATCGCTTAAAAGAAAAAGGATTTCTAATGGTAAAGATCAAAGTAGAAAACCCCGTTGTTGAACTTGATGGGGATGAGATGACCCGCATCATCTGGAAATATATCAAGGATAAATTAATCCATCCCTATCTCGACATTGATCTCAAATATTATGATCTTTCCGTCGAAAATCGTGATGCAACCAATGATCAGGTAACAATCGATTCTGCCAATGCTATCAAAAAATATGGGGTAGGTATAAAATGTGCAACCATCACACCTGATGAGGCCCGCGTTAAAGAATTTAACCTAAAAAAAATGTGGAAATCACCTAATGGCACAATCCGCAATATTTTAGGAGGAGTCATTTTTCGCGAACCCATTATCTGTAAAAACGTCCCTCGCCTTGTTCCTAACTGGACAAAGCCAATTATTATCGGACGTCACGCTTTTGGTGATCAGTACAAGGCAACAGATTTTAAATTTCCAGGGAAAGGGAAATTAAGTATTAAATTTGTAGGTGACGATAATCAAGTTATTGAACATGAGGTTTTTGATGCCCCAAGTGCAGGAGTTGCTATGGCTATGTATAACCTTGATGAGTCAATTCGTGATTTTGCCCGCGCATCCTTTAATTATGGACTACAACGGAATATTCCAGTTTATCTTTCAACAAAAAATACCATTCTAAAAACGTACGATGGTCGTTTTAAAGATATCTTTCAAGAAATATTTGATACGGAATTTAAAACTGAATTTGAAAACCGTAAATTATATTACGAACACCGTCTTATTGATGATATGGTTGCTTCTGCATTAAAGTGGTCAGGTGGATACGTATGGGCATGTAAAAACTATGATGGTGATGTTCAATCTGATATTGTTGCCCAAGGCTTTGGTTCTCTTGGTCTCATGACTTCTGTTCTCATGACACCTGATGGTAAAATTGTTGAAGCAGAAGCAGCACACGGCACCGTAACACGTCATTATCGTCAACATCAAAAAGGCGAAGAAACATCAACAAATTCTATTGCATCTATTTTTGCATGGACACGTGGACTGGCACACCGTGCTAAACTAGATAACAATGAGAAGTTAAAAAACTTTTCCACGACATTGGAAGAAGTTTGTATCAAAACCGTCGAAGAAGGTTTTATGACTAAAGATCTCGCACTTTTGATTGGGCCTAAACAAAAATGGCTTTCTACAACAGGTTTCCTCGACAAAATTGATGAGAATCTCAAAAAAGCAATAGGCAATTAAGTTATTACTTAAATTAAAATTCAAAGCTCTAAACAGAGCTTTGAATTTTTCTTGGCAAATTCAAAGAAGTACCTTATAAGTAAAAAGAGGATAAATTTTTATTAAATAGCAAAAAACAGTGAAAAAACAAAGCTGGTCTGCGCTTTTATCGGGTAAAAATGGTCTTTGCTTTTTAACGTTTACAGGTGGTGTTGTATTACACGCCACCAACGTCTATATTGTTATTACTATTTTACCTTCCCTTATGAAGCATATTGGCAGTGAAATATATTATTCTTGGGTGGCGACTGTCTTTATTACAGCTTCACTCCTTGGTACTTCACTTGCAACAAAAATATTAGAGAAATTAGGTCCTCGCAACGCTTATGTTATCTCTGGACTTATCTTTACTCTAGGCACCTTCCTGTGCAGCATTTCTTCATCTATGCCATTATTTTTAATAGGACGCTTTATTCAAGGATTGGGAAGTGGTGCTTTGTTATCTTTATCCTATTCCATGGTACGTATTGTATTCAGCCCATCTTTATGGTCACACGCATTAAGTGTTATCTCTGGAATGTGGGGAATATCAACCTTGTTAGGACCAGCGATCGGAGGAATTTCTGTATATTATGGACTATGGAGAGCATCCTTTTGGATCATTGGCGCATTAGCTATATTCTTCTCACTCATCGCCTTTAAAATTTTACCCCAAAAGAATGAAAACTATGTTCCAGCATCCCCCCTCCCTCTTCTCCAGCTTCTCACACTCACCTTATTGATTTTTATTATTTCTGTTGGAGGAGCTATGGACACAACAATAGCAAAAATTTGTGGATTAGTTATCGGACTTAGTCTTCTATTTGTTCTAGCAAAAATTGAATCATCTAGCTTTCATCCTATGTTGCCGCGCAAATCCTTCTCTTTCTCTTCTGAAATTTTTCCTGTTTACGCATTAATACTCATTATGACGACAGTCGTATACAGTATAGAACTTTATTTACCACTTTTTCTTCAAGAGCTTCATGGACAAGGTCCACTTATAGCCGGTTATATAGCAGCACTTATGAGCCTAGGGTGGACGTGTGGAGCCCTCTTAAGTGCTGCTGTATCCACAAAAAAAATTCGTAACATCATTGTATACTCACCCCTATTAAAACTGTTAGGCATAGTGATTCTTTTATGGCTCATCCCAACAAAAGTTTCCACACTTGAATATATTTTTATTATTTGCTTAGCACTATTTTCTATTGGAATCAGTGCGGGCATAGCATGGCCACATTTGCTCACACGGATCTTACAATGTACAAATGATGAAGATGCTCTACGTGCCAGTGAATCCCTTACCTCCGTACAACTATTTTCAGCTGCATTGAGTGCAACTCTAGCCGGAGTTATCACCAATCTTGCCGGACTCTTTAATCCTGGAGGAACAATAGGAATGATCTTAGCAGCAAAAACTCTTCTTATAGTGCTTATTGGTTTTTTATTTTGTTTTGCTATTCCACTAGCGCTACGCATTTCTTACTGCATATTTAAAAATCCAACAGGACATTCCAATAATTAAATAAATATAAAATTACCTTCTTCATTAAAAAAATGAAAAGTATTAAGCATGCTTCTCCATATACCATGAGATGCAAAAAATCATTAATCCACACAAAGTTAGAACACTTCCTAAAACAGCTGTATATTCATAACTATAGCCCAATTTTAAAACTAATGCTCCAGATTCTGCACCAAGAGCGTTGGCAATATTAAAAGCAGACTGCATTAATGCTCCTGCCAAAATCTGTCCCTGTAGTGCAACATCCATAATTTTTGTTTGTACAGAAGGCATAGAAGCAAAAGAAGTTCCAACAAAAAAGCATCCTATTGCTGCTGTTAACGGAGCATAGGATAAAAAGAAAAAAAGAAAAAAAACAAATACGCTCCAAAGCATAGAAAAAAATATCATCGGCGAAATACCAATTTTAACAGCTAACTTAGGCCCCAAGAGATTTCCTACCACCATTCCCAATCCAACTAACGGCATGATAAATGGTACCCACTCAAGTGAAACACCAGAAATATGCATTAATGTTGACTTGATATAAGTGAAAACAGAAAATAATCCTGACGCTCCCACCGAAACCATCAACAAAAGAAGCCACACCTGCTTTTGTTTTAATGCACCCATTTCTTGCAAAGGATTTGTTTTTGGAAAACTTAAATCACAAGGCAAAAAATTCCAAATAAGCAAACAACATAATAAAGCAATCATACCCACAAGGACAAAAGCAATCTGCCAACCAATAAGTTGCCCAATCCACGTAGCACTGGGTGCTCCTAAAACGGTTGCAATTGTTAAGCCAAGCATAACATATCCAACAGCTTTAGAACGCTCATTCATTTCTACCATTGAAGAGGCAACCATAGATGCAAGTCCAAAATAGATTCCATGGGGAAGACCACTAAGAAAGCGTAATACGACTAATATGCTAAAATCAGAAAAAAAGGCACTAGCAACATTTGCTAAGGCATAAAAAAGCATCAATCCTATCAAAACAGTTTTGCGTGATACCTGAGCTGTTGCAACAGCTAAAAGAGGTGCTCCAATCACAACTCCTAATGCATAAGCAGAAATATATTGACCAGCGGTAGGAATATCAACATATGAACTTCGTGCCATCTCTGGCAGTAGCCCCATTGCAACAAACTCTGCAGTACCAATAGCAAAACTCCCCACTGCAAGAGCTAAAATTATTAAACGCCGTACTCTCGAATCAATTCCCAATACAAGAACCTTTTGTTTATAAGAATCTCTCATATCATCACTTCTGGATAGGAGTTTTAACTGTAGCTATCTGTAATACACACAAACAAAAATTCAAAACATTGTTATACACATGCCCAATAGTCCCCAATAAAGTTTCAGAAATATTTTGATATATAAAAGCATTTTATGGAATTTTAAGTAAGATTCTTTAACAGAAAATCTTTGCAAGCCTAAAAGCTATAGACGTATTCACCTATTTTTATCAGAGCTGCCAAATAATAAACTTTGTCTCCTCTTTTCAGCAGTTCCAATTTTACAGTGAAACCTTTATTTTACAATGATATACTATACCCTATAAATACTTCTAAAATTTGTCGAATAATGCATTTCAAACCAGTGAACAACATCTCATCATTGTCTTGATACAAAGATAAAACTTCTCCCCAAATTATTGTTGCTTTATTTTTGTTACCTGAGTGCAGATCCTCCAAATCGATAAGCTATAATTTCAACTTTACGCCATTCTTATAAATTATTATAGAATCCTTTGAAAATTCTCATAATAATAGCGCTTGGTTTCTAGATTTATTAAATATCCTTTTTGGGGCATCTTTACCCCTTCTCATCTAACAGAGGAATTGCATCAGATATCTAACTCATATCTATAAATTAAAATATTCACGTAAATATATTATGATTATTTTCAGATAAATTCTATAAACAAAGCAGAAAATAAAAATGATAAGTATTTTTCAATGTATTTATCGATATTTTATAAATATGCTAATTATCATGATTAATATTTAAATTTTTCATGATATGATATATATAGTTTTTATTTTATACATTAATAATAATACATAAATCTTTTGTAAATAATAATTATATTAAGATATAAATATAATAAAAACCTAAAATATAAAATTTTAATATTTTAAATATTGTAATATTACTTTATTTTTATTTTAATTATCTAAAAAATTATCTGTGCGGTTGTGTATAACCCATTCTTTACCTTTAGTAATAAAAAACACAAAGTAGCTCATAAAAATACAATTTTCATACTTCTTTAAGAGTTCGCTAACGCCTCATTAACATTGTTGCTTTAAACAGTTATCAGAAACAGAAATAAACTGTTTTTCTCCGGATCAGGTAGCGCGTACCGGAGTAACAGTTTCTGTTTTATGTAGCAATTAGAAAAAGAATATGTGCCCTATAAAACCGCACTGCTATATTTTAAGATAGTGCAATTTTATAATTTTGGAAGGTGTTTCTAATTTCATATTTTTAGCTAAATTTGTAAATACAAGAATAAATTCAATAAAAACATGAGACGCTATATTACGATTAATATTTTAGCGTCCTTGTGCCCATAGAGCACGCGTTTCAGTGCAAAAATCAGCGTAACAGCCTTCTTCGATCGCATCACGAATTCCCTGCATCAGTTGTTGGTAATAAAAAAGATTATTCCAAGTCAACAACATCCCCCCAAGAGACTCACCAGATTTGATCAAATGATGCAAATAAGCACAACTATAATCATGTGCTGCTGGACAAAGTGACTGTGGATCAAGAGGATGTGGATCTTCTGCATAACGCGCATTACGCAAATTAATTCTACCAAAGCGGGTAAAAGCTAAACCATGGCGTCCTGCACGCGTCGGCATAACACAATCAAACATATCAACACCACGAGCAACACTTTGTAAAATATCATCAGGTGTCCCTACTCCCATAAGATAGCGTGGTTTATCCTCTGGTAAAATCGGACAAGTCGTATCCAATACTGCTGTCATAACACTCTGCGGCTCACCAACAGCAAGCCCTCCAATAGCGTAACCTTTTAAATCCATTTCTTTTAATGCTTGAGCAGAACGCTCACGCAGTTTCATATTATCACCGCCTTGAACAATCCCAAACAATGCTTTATCGGGCTGATCTCCAAAAGCTGTTTTACAACGCTGCGCCCACCGCAATGAAAGTTCCATAGCTTCTTCCATTTCTTTTTCAGTTGCAGGTAATGCAATACATTGATCCAACTGCATCTGAATATCCGCATCAAGAAGTCCTTGAATTTCGATAGAACGCTCTGGACTCATTTCATAGTAAGCTCCATTAATGTAAGAACGAAAAATCACACCTTGTTCAGTAATTTTACGGATTCCCGCCAATGACATAACCTGAAAGCCACCAGAATCGGTTAAAATAGGTCCACTCCAGCGTGAAAATTCATGTAATCCTCCCAAACGCGCAACACGTTCAGCTCCTGGACGTAACATTAAATGATAAGTATTTCCCAAAATGATATCTGCACCAAGATCACGTATCTGATCCATATACATAGCCTTAACGGTTCCTGCCGTCCCAACAGGCATAAATGCGGGTGTACGAACACATCCTCGCCCCGTTATAATTTCACCTCGACGTGCATACCCATCTTGAGCAATTTTTCTATAATGAAATGTCTTTATCATAACTCTCGTCTTTTTGATTCCATCAATGCATATCTCTATAGAAAGAAAAAAGATATCCCCTTACGAGCATAGTCATAAGCTTTATGAATTAATTTTTGATTCGCTCAATATTGTAACCAGCATAAAAAATTAAACGAGATAAAAGAACATTTTTTGTTAAGAAATCACCATAATAAAAGTGATAATCTAGCTCCGAAAAAATAGTAAAATCCTTATAATGTCATACCTCAAGATACCTACGCTTAATGCACTAACGCCTTAATAGAATTGCAAAATTATTATCACAATAATCTCATACTCACATACTTCCATAAGCAGTAACTTTGTAGGCATAAAAGAAAATTCTGAACGCATTATACAGCTTATAATATTCTTTACTTTTACAGATAAAAATTTTCATCTATTGGACACGGCGATCCTCACGCTTAATAAAAGCGCAAATGAGCGTAATCATTTATCCACTCACAATATTGAGATAGCTCTTGGCACTTGAGATAATTCACAAAAGAAATTAACGTGTAAATAAAAGCACTTTTAAAAACTAAAAATGCTTTTTGTAAAGATTCTCAAATACCAAAAGCTCTATCGTAACATTAGAGGCTGAAAAAGCGTATGATGGTACCCGTTTTCCTCCTTCACAAGCTTTAAAGATAGTGATGTATAATAGGTTTTATACTATTTATAGCTTTAAAAACTACACACGCCATGAATATCATCGTGGAAGTAAATGTTGATATGTATTGAGAAATGCTTCTTAAAAAACACGTAAATGTGCAACATTAAGTATATTCCGTTTGGAGCGTTCCTCTATTAAAAAACGAGAAAAATAAAAGCGTAAAGCTATGCACAAACTTCATTATTTAAACGATATTGCTTTAGATATTTTTAAAAAAGTAAAGCTGAATTAAAAAGGAAATGGCAAGACGAGCCATTTATTTCACCTCTGCGCCGTTATATTCCTCTAAGATTAAACTGTCTTCTTGTTTTAAAGATTACACCAATGATATATATACTGGTTTTCCACCTTACTAGGAAAACTGGAAAAACTCGTAAGGCTCTTATCCGTCTTAATATGTATTTCAAATATGCTGCTGTATTAGGATTGGATATTGATTTACAAGCAGCAACAAAAGCACACGCTCTCTCAAAAAAGTAACATCATAAAACCATTAATAGACCGGCAATGGATTGAAGAAAAATGCCGAATTTTTTATAAAACACTTTACCAAGCAACAATCATAACACAACAGACTTTGTGTTTTCTTATTCTGACAGGTGTTTATACAAATCCTTTGCGTTATATTCTTCAGGAAGATCCGATTGAAGGAAATATATGAACAATGCTTAGCTTGAAATTATAAAAGATAAGCTTGATGCTACCAAAGAGTTTCGAGTGCCTTTATTGATCAGAAAAGAGTATTTTTCTTAGAAACTTACAATTGAAATTAGTATAATTTATACTATTTTGCATCCGCAGCAATAACGGCTTTGATAATTGAATCTGGATCTGAAACAGGCTCACCACGTTTAATTTTATCAACATTTTCCATGCCTTCAACAACTTGCCCCCATATGGAATATTGACGATCAAGCCACGGAGCATCTGCAAAACAAATAAAAAACTGAGAATTAGCAGAATTTGGATTCTGACTACGTGCCATAGAAACTGTACCACGCTTATGAGAAAGATTTGAAAACTCTGCTGTTAAATTTGGTTTTTCTGCCCCTCCCATACCCGCACGGGATAAATTGAATTTTTCACTATCCTTCTTTCCAAATTGCACATCCCCTGTTTGCGCCATAAAACCATCAATAACGCGATGGAAAATAACATTATCATAAGCACCTTCACGTACCAGTTCTTTAATACGTGCAACATGTTTTGGCGCTAAATCAGCAAAAAGCTCAATAACAACTCTGCCCTTTGTTGTTTCAAGAATTAAAGTATTCTCTGGATTTTTATTCTCAACCATATGGAAAGCTCCTTTGATTCATTTCTCAACTTGTAAAGTAGCAGCATTAATAACATCAGGATTGTTTACAGATCCATTATTACTTGTCGTCCCTTTTTTTATTTTATCAACAACATCCATCCCCTTTATAACCTCTCCAACAACCGTATACTGACCATTTAAAAAAGCAGCATCGTCAAAACAAATGAAGAATTGAGAATTCGCGGAATCTGGGTCTTGTGACCGTGCCATCCCAACAGTACCACGCTTAAACGGCTGCTTTGAAAACTCTGCCAGTATATTGGGATAATTTGAGCCACCCGTACCAACGCGTTTCAGATCAAAATCTCTACTGCCTTTTTTTCCAAACTTTACATCACCAGTTTGTGCCATGAAATTAGGAATAACGCGATGAAACACAACATTATTATAGGCCCCCTCCTCTGTTAATCTTTTAATTTGTGCAACATGTTTTGGCGCCAAATCAGGACGCAGACGAATAATGACATCACCATCTTTGAGAGATAAAACAAGAAGACTTGCATCACTTGCTTGGCTAGAATTACCAGCGACAGCGGACAATGAAAAAAAACAAAACACACATATCAAAACAGCAAAAATTCTACGAGACACAATTATTCTCCCCTAAAAGATTGGAATTTCGAGCTCAAAGCTTGTGCAATATTGGGCGGTACAAATGGTGTCACATCACCTCCCATAGCAGCAATTTGGCGTACCAATGTAGAAGTTATCGCACGTCCAGAAACGCTTGCCGGCAAAAAAACAGTTTGCAATTCAGGAGCCATAACGCCATTCATCCCTGCCATTTGCATTTCATAATCAAGATCAGTACCATCACGCAATCCACGAATGAGAAATGAAGCACCAACTTCACGCGCCTTCTCAATGAGAAGGTTGTTGAATGAAAGAACCTGCAATCGATTAGAATCTGCACCAAGCAAGTCTTTCCCTACCTGGGTAATGAAATCAACACGCTCTTCAAAGCTAAAGAGTGTTTTTTTGCCAGCCTGTATCCCTATGGCGACGACCACCTTATCAGCTAACACAAAACACCCTTTCAAAACATCAAGATGACCATTTGTAAGAGGATCAAAAGAACCCGCGTAAAGAGCAATTTTCATGATTTTACTCCATCCTCTTCAAAATTATTTTTCTTCGCTCATATCAACTGTATCAGAATGTTTCTCACCTTCATCATCTAATGAACTCGTATCATCTTCAGGTTCAGAAATACGTTCAACCGATACGACTTTTTCACCTTTGGCTGTATTAAAAATGGTGACTCCCTTAGTTGAGCGCCCAGCAGTACGAATTCCCTCCACAGGGACACGAATAAGCTGTCCCCCATCTGATACCAACATAATTTGATCTTGCGCCTTCACCGGAAAAGCCGCTATTAATTTACCAATTTCAGCTGTTTTAGATGGATCTGTTGCACGAATCCCTTTTCCACCACGTCCCGAAATCCGAAACTCATAGGAAGAAGAGCGTTTACCATAACCAAACTCACTCACCGTCAAAAGCATTTGTTCACGTGCATGAAGTTCTGCATAACGTTCATCTGTTAACTCTGTTTCAGCCCCCCCGTCTTCCTCATCAAGAGTTACAATATCTTCAACATCAGAATCTGCACCAGAAGCACGCCGCTCATTCATGACACGTTTAATATAAGCAGAACGCTCAATGGACGTCGCCTCGACATGCTCTAAAATTGTCATCGAAATGACTTTATCGCCTTTAGCTAAATTGATACCACGAACTCCCACAGAATTACGACCAGCAAAAACACGAACATCAACAACTGGGAAACGGATACACTGTCCATTGGCTGTTGTTAGAACAACATCATCATGTTCTGTACAGGTTTCAACAGAAAGAATTTCATCTTCTTCATCAAGTTTCATTGCAATTTTACCATTACGATTAACCTGAACGAAATCTGACAATTTATTACGACGCACAGTTCCACGCGTTGTGGCAAACATAACATCCAATGCACTCCAGCTCGCTTCATCTTCAGGCAAAGGCATAATCGTTGTAATACGCTCACCTTGTTGTAAGGGAAGCATATTGATCAAAGCCCGCCCACGCGATTGGGGTGTTCCCAGCGGCAGTCGCCAAACTTTTTCCTTATAAACAATCCCACGTGATGAAAAGAAAAGAACCGGAGTATGCGTATTGGCAACAAACAATCGCGTTACAAAATCCTCATCCTTCGTGGACATACCAGAACGCCCCTTACCACCACGCCGCTGTGCACGATAGGTATTAAGAGGCACACGTTTAATATAGCCACTATGGCTCACCGTTACCACCATATCCTCTGGTGCGATCAGATCTTCACTCTCCATCTCAGCACTACCAAAACCAAATACAGTACGTCGCGGCGTTGCAAACTCCTCACGAAGAGCACTCAACTCATCCTTAACAATACACATAATGCGCACGCGTGATGCCAAGATATCAAGATAGTCAGCGATATCCACACCAATTTTATTCAATTCATCAGCGATTTCATCACGCCCAAGGGCTGTCAATCGTTGCAAACGCAATTCTAAAATAGCACGCGCCTGTTCTTCAGAGAGATTATAAGTACCATCCTCATGAATAATATGACGAGGATCATCAATAAGTTTAATCAAGGGCGCAACATCCATCGCTGGCCAGCGTCGCTCCATTAACTGTGCACGTGCTGTCTGCGGATCAGGAGCTTTGCGAATAAGTGCTATAATTTCATCAATATTGGCAACAGCAAGGGCAAGACCAACCAAAACATGTGCTCGCTCACGTGCTTTACGCAAAAGATATTTTGTTCGCCGACTGACAACTTCTTCCCTAAAAGAAACAAATGCACGAAGCATATCAAGCAACGTCATCTGTTCGGGTTTTCCCCCATTCAAAGCAACCATATTACAACCAAAGGAAGTTTGTAGCGGCGTATAACGATATAATTGGTTTAAAACAACTTCCGCAACAACATCTTTCTTCAGCTCAATAACAACCCGATATCCATCACGATCAGATTCGTCACGCAAATCAGAGATTCCCTCAATGCGTTTATCGCGCACCAATTCGGCCATTTTCTCAATCATCGTTGCCTTATTAACTTGATAAGGGATCTCACTCACAATAATTGCTTGTCGACCACTGCGAATTTCTTCGATCTCAACTTTAGCACGCATAATGACTGAGCCACGCCCTGTTTCATAAGCTGCACGAACACCAGAATGTCCGAGGATAATGCCCCCTGTAGGAAAATCCGGACCAGGAATAATTTCAATTATTTTATCGAGTGTGATATCGGGATTATCAATCAAAGCGATACAACCATCAACGACTTCACCAAGATTATGGGGAGGAATATTGGTTGCCATTCCCACAGCAATCCCCCCTGACCCATTAACCAAAAGATTGGGAAAACGCGCTGGTAAGACAACCGGTTCACGCTCACGCCCATCGTAATTATCCTGAAAATCAACAGTATCTTTATCAATATCAGCTAAAAGTTCTTCTGAAACTTTTTCTAAACGACACTCAGTATAGCGCATGGCCGCGGGTGGATCTCCATCAACAGAACCAAAATTTCCCTGACCATCAATCAATGGATTTCTTAAAGAAAAGTCCTGCGCCATACGCACTAAAGCATCGTAAATTGAAGCATCACCATGGGGATGGAATTTCCCCATAACCTCACCAACAACACCAGCAGACTTACGATACGACTTATTGAAAGAAAGCCCCATCTCATTCATAGCATGAAGGATACGTCGATGAACAGGTTTAAGACCATCACGGACATCAGGGAGTGCACGTGAAACAATCACGCTCATCGCGTAATCGAGATAGGAGCGTTGCATTTCATCAATAATACTGATTGGTTCAATACCGGTTAGCACATCACGTTCTGGGTGTGGAGTAAGATCGGTCACAATTTCAAAACTTTCAAAAAAGAATCATTTTACTTTAATTTATAGCGAAAAATACACAAAAATGCTAATTTCTCTTCCATGACAAAGGAGAAATTTAACAATATTTTTCAAGATGTTATTAATTTATATTTTAAATTACCAATAATAATTAATAATTTCCACTTCGTTAAACTTCAAAAATCTGAAACAAACAAATCATAAGGTGATCATAATACTACAATTAAAGAATCTTAAAAAGGTACGTCATCATCTAATTTGTGTGAAAAACTTTCTTCCAATTGATTATTATTTTGACCAAAAGTATTTCTCTGATTTGAGTGACTATCGGCAAAGCCACCACTATAATTCCCCCCTTGACTTGCACCTTGCTCTCCGCCCGCTGCTCCCCGCCCATCAAGCATTTGTAATTCGCCACGGTACTTTTGCAAAACAATCTCTGTTGTATAACGGTCATTTCCATTTTGGTCTTGCCATTTCCGTGTCTGTAGCTGCCCCTCAATATAAATTTTGCTGCCTTTTTTTAAATATTGCTCTGCAACTTTGACAAGGTTTTCATTAAAAATAACAATACTATGCCACTCAGTACGTTCTTTTCGCTCATTTGTATTCCGATCACGCCAACTCTCTGAAGTAGCAATACGCAGATTTGCCACTTGATCACCAGAATTCAAACGGCGGATTTCAGGATCCGCACCAAGATTACCAATCAAAATAACTTTATTAAGGCTACCAGCCATCGCATAAACTCCAAAATTTTAATTCGTAAAATACTTTGTTATATAACAGTTATAACCTATATAACAGCTATAACCATCTTGACCTTCAATTTACATGTCTGCAATTAACCATCAATATGGGTATTGCTATCCTTTCCCAATATTGTATCCGTGTAACTATAACAAAAGATGATAAAAACGCATAGTTTATTCCACCATGGGAAAATAAAAAGCTGCTCATTTGTATTTTTTTCACAAAACTTATACCTTCCTTTTGCATTAAAGCAGTTAAACACATTGTAATTCTAAAAAAACAGTTTTATTCCATTTTAGGTGCTCAATTTTTGCCACATATGCCAAGGATAAAGTATGACTCATCAAAAATATATCTCCATTCGCGGTGCACGTGAGCATAACCTTAAAAATATTGATCTCGATCTGCCTCGTGACAAACTCATTGTTATAACAGGACTTTCTGGATCAGGGAAATCATCCTTAGCTTTTGATACAATTTACGCTGAAGGACAACGCCGCTATGTCGAAAGCCTTTCAGCCTATGCACGCCAATTTTTGGAAGTCATGCAAAAACCCGATGTCGACCGCATAGACGGTCTCTCTCCAGCTATCTCCATTGAACAAAAAACAACCAGTCGCAATCCTCGTTCAACGGTAGGTACCGTTACTGAAATCCACGATTACATGCGTCTTCTCTTTGCACGTATTGGCATTCCTCATTCTCCTGCAACAGGACTTCCTATTGAAAGCC
This sequence comes from Bartonella sp. AS69XJJH, assembly GCF_042195585.1. NCBI lineage: Bacteria > Pseudomonadati > Pseudomonadota > Alphaproteobacteria > Hyphomicrobiales > Bartonellaceae > Bartonella > Bartonella sp. AS69XJJH. Next base: position 15,713 of record NZ_JBHIOO010000017.1, read on the forward strand.
AAACAGTAAGCCAAATGGTAGATCAAATTATGTCCTTACCAGAAGGAACACGGATTTTTATTATGGCACCCTTGGTGCGAGGACGAAAGGGAGAATATAAAAAAGAGCTAACAGAACTTTTAAAAAGAGGATTTCAACGCGCTAAAGTTGATGGCGAATTTTATGAAATCCCTGATATTCCACCTCTTGATAAAAAATATAAACACGACATCGATGTCGTGGTAGACCGCATTGTTGTACAAAAGGATATCACCTCTCGCTTGGCTGATAGTATAGAAACCTGTTTACAATTAGCAAATGGACTTGCCATAGCTGAAATGGCAGACCAGCCCTTGGCACAAAAAGAAACAACAAAGGAATCTGCTCATAAATCAAAAAATGATACACATAAACGGCTCATTTTTTCAGAAAAGTTTTCCTGCCCTATATCTGGTTTTTCTATTCCTGAAATTGAACCACGCCTTTTTTCGTTCAATAATCCTTTTGGAGCTTGCCCTCTCTGCGATGGATTGGGTATCAAAAAGGCAATGGATCCACTAAAAATTGTGCCAAATAAAAATCTTACCCTAAAGAATGGAGCCATTGCTCCTTGGGCTAAATCGGATTCACTTTATTATAGCCAAACCTTAGAAGCATTAGGAAAAGCTTACGGTTTCAAACTCACAGATCAATGGTGTGAACTCTCTAATGAAGCACAACAGGCTATCCTCTATGGTACAAAAAAAGATGAAATTTCTTTTATCTATAAAAATAATTCTGGTTTGCATAAAACAACACAACCTTTTGAAGGAATCATCCCTAATATGGAGAGACGCTGGAAAGAAACCGATTCTGCTTGGTCTCGAGAAGAAATCGAACGTTATATGTCCTCTTCGCCCTGCCCAGCTTGTCACGGTTATCGTTTAAAACCAGAGGCACTTGCTGTAAAAATCAACGGAATGCATATTGGGCAAATATCAGATCTTTCTATTCTAAAGGCAGATGATTGGTTTGCCAATATTCATCAATATCTCACAGAAAAACAACGTAATATCGCCGTACGTATTTTAAAAGAAATTCGTGAACGCTTAGCTTTTTTAAATCATGTAGGATTGGAATATCTTACCTTGTCTCGAAATTCAGGAACGCTTTCAGGTGGAGAAAGTCAACGCATTCGGTTAGCTTCCCAAATTGGTTCTGGTCTTACAGGTGTTCTTTATATTTTAGATGAACCATCTATCGGTTTACACCAACGCGATAACGAACGTCTTTTGGAAATGCTGCGCCATTTACGCAATCTTGGCAATACAGTTATTGTCGTTGAGCATGATGAAGATGCTATTCTCACAGCAGATTATGTTGTCGATATGGGCCCTGCCGCGGGCGTTCATGGTGGAGAAATCATAGCGCAAGGGACACCACAGGAAATTATAGAAAATTCAGCCTCTCTCACAGGCCAATACCTTTCAGGCAAAATGGCTGTTAAAATGCCGACAGAGCGACGCAAAATATCAAAAACGAAAACACTTAAAGTCATCGGCGCCAAAGGCAATAACCTCAAAAATATCAATGCGAGCATCCCTCTTGGAACCTTCACATGCGTAACCGGTGTTTCTGGAGGAGGAAAATCAACATTTCTTATTGAAACGCTTTTCAAAGCAGCATCACATCATATCATGGGCTCTCATCATAGCCCTGCCAGCTATGACAAAATTGAAGGATTAGAATTTCTTGATAAAGTCATCGATATCAACCAGTCCCCTATTGGGCGCACCCCACGCTCTAATCCCGCAACCTATACAGGTGCTTTTACACCGATTCGTGAGTGGTTTGCCGATCTTCCAGAATCAAAAGCCCGTGGTTACAAAGCTGGGCGTTTTTCATTTAATGTTAAAGGAGGACGTTGTGAAGCATGTCAAGGTGATGGAGTCATCAAAATTGAAATGCACTTTTTACCTGATGTCTATGTTACTTGTGATGTCTGTAAAGGAAAACGCTATAATCGAGAAACACTAGAAATAAAATTCAAAGGACAGTCTATAGCCGATATTTTGGATATGACAATTGAAAAGGCAGAGGAATTTTTCCAAGCTATTCCCGCTATTCATAATAAAATGGAAACTCTCATTAAAGTAGGATTGGGTTACATAAAAGTAGGACAGCAAGCAACCACACTTTCTGGTGGGGAAGCACAACGTGTGAAACTTGCGAAAGAACTTTCACGTAAAACAACGGGACGTACACTCTATATTTTGGATGAACCGACAACAGGCTTACATTTTCACGATATTTCCAAACTTCTTGAAGTGCTGCATGAACTAGTCGAGCAGGGTAACACAGTTATAGTCATTGAACATAATCTTGATGTTATAAAGACAGCCGACTGGATTATTGATCTAGGACCAGAAGGTGGAGATCGCGGTGGCGAAATTGTTGCAATTGGACGCCCTGAGGACATCATTAAGGTTCCCGCCTCCTATACGGGAAAATTTCTAAAAGATGTTTTACTGCGCCAATCTCTCTATAATTCCAATTCTTAAAAACGCTTTCCATTGTAAAATACAGCATACGAACAAAGCCTGTACTGTTATTGTTACCTGTAAACCAACACCTAATTCCAGTGGTGCAACATGTTTGAAGCAAAGACTAAAAACAATTTAGCACTTTATAAGCTGTTTCAGTTTTCATATTGCCAAATAGGAATGCGCGCATAACTGCACATTTATTCTCTGTTTTGTTTATACCTTAAACGACCAGACAACCTAATTTGGGAAGAATACGAAGTTTTAAGGGTATAAATAAGCTCCTATCTTTACACCTCCTTTTAATTTATCTTTATGATTTCAAGGGAAGCCGTAGCAATATCTTATAATGAAGATTGCCCATTGCTTCACGCTTTTGTTTATCGCGTTCCTTAATGGAATCACATTCCTCACGAAGGGACAAAACGCCCCAAACTGAATATATTCGCATCGCCAATTCACACACCTGTTTTAAAGAAATATTTCTCAACGCTCTCAAGCCCATTTCACGACAGCACCTATGAATGCTATAATGGTAAATCCATTATTGTACACCACCATTTTTACGTTTATGAAAGAGCATAATCGGCATCATCACACTCTTTTCCAATATTTATCTGCCCTCCCCCCTAATATTGTAAAACCTTTAGTGATCGAAAGCTTTCATAAAAAGCATTTTATTTCTTTTTTTTAATGTTTTTATCCACATACTCGTACTATTTATAATATATAAAGGTATCGGTTTGATTGATTGACGGTAAAAAGCTAGAATGAGAAAATCTTACGCTATTAGAGTTTCTCATTCTATATAGAAAACGTCTAATTATCCTTACAAATCAACGTATTATCTAACAAAAAAGAAACAAAATTCTTTTATTATATTATTTTAATTCTTGAAAAAGAATTGTAAGATTTTTCCAAAAAAACAGTATTTGGCTGTATTCTACAAAAGAAACTCTCCTAAATGAGCATAGAGTGTCATTATTTTCGACTTTTTGTGCACAAAGTATCTGTTGGACATCTTACAGTTGTCAATATAATGTGATGCAGTCTAAAAAGACAAAATAACGTTGGAGATAATTTCAGCATGAAAAAAATTGAAGCCATTATAAAACCTTTCAAACTTGATGAAGTGAAAGAAGCGCTTCAAAAAATTGGGGTACATGGTATTACAGTAACAGAAGCAAAAGGTTTTGGTCGTCAAAGGGAGCATACAGAACTTTATCGTGGCACGAAATATGTTGTTGACTTTCTACCTAAAGTAAAAATTGAAATTGTTGTGTCCGATGAAAAACTGGAACAAACTGTTGATGCAATACGTAAAGCAGCTCAAACCAAACATATAGGAGATGGAAAAATATTTGTCTTTTCCATTGATGATGCAATTCGTATAGGCACGGACGAAACCGGTATCGATGCCCTTTAATAAATAATGAGAGAATTCACTTTTTTATCCACCTCAACGCCATATTAAGGAAATTGAATATGACAACCGCATCAGATATTATCAAACAGATTACAGACAATGAAATCCGTTTTGTTGATTTACGTTTTACTGATCCACGAGGAAAATTGCATCACATTACAATGGATATCGCAGAGATCAGCGAGGATACTTTTAGTGATGGTGTCATGTTTGATGGTTCTTCAATTGCTGGTTGGAAAACAATTAATGAATCTGACATGGTTTTAATGCCAGATCCAGAAACAGCACATATTGATCCTTTTTTTGCTCAATCTACTTTGGTCATATTTTGTGATGTACTTGATCCTGTCTCTGGTGAGTTTTATCGTAGAGATCCTCGTTCTATCGCCAAAAGGGCTGAGGTTTATATGAAATCTTTAGGCATTGGAGATACAATCAATGTAGGTCCAGAAGCAGAGTTTTTTATCTTTGATGATGTGCGCTATAAAACGGATCCTTACAACACAGGGTTTAAACTCGATTCAAGTGAACTTCCCTCCAATGATGACACGGAATATGAAACAGGCAATCTAGGGCATCGCCCACGAATAAAGGGAGGATACCTTCCTGTTCCGCCGATTGATTCCTGCCAAGATATGCGTTCTGAAATGCTCACAGCACTCAAGGATATGGGCGTACAGGTCGAAAAACACCATCACGAAGTAGCAGCAGGCCAACATGAATTGGGTATTCGTTTTGATACACTCGTTCGCGAGGCTGACAAGATGCAAATTTTTAAATATGTTGTACATCAAATAGCAAACAGTTATGGGAAAACAGCAACCTTCATGCCAAAACCAGTTTTTGGTGATAACGGCTCCGGAATGCATGTCCACATCTCCATTTGGAAAGATGGCAAACCCATTTTTGCAGGAAATGAATATGCCGGATTATCAGAAACCTGTTTATTTTTTATCGGTGGTGTTATTAAGCACGCAAAAGCAGTCAATGCTTTTACCAACCCATCCACAAATTCCTATAAACGTTTGGTTCCTGGTTATGAAGCTCCTGTTCTTCTTGCCTATTCAGCACGTAATCGTTCTGCATCTTGCCGCATTCCAATGAGCTCCTCACCAAATTCAAAACGCGTAGAAGTTCGTTTTCCAGACCCAACAGCAAATCCCTATTTGGCATTTGCAGCCCTTTTAATGGCTGGTCTTGATGGTATCAAAAACAAAATTCATCCCGGACATGCTATGGATAAAGATCTTTATGATCTTCCCTTAAAAGAACTCAAAGAAATCCCTACTGTTTCAGGAAGTCTGCGTGAAGCACTTGACGCACTTGACAAAGATCGTAGCTTTCTTAAAGCTGGCGACGTTTTTGATGATGATCAGATTAATTCCTTCATTCAAGTAAAGATGCAAGAAGTCTTGCGCTACGAAACAACACCTCATCCTGTTGAATTTGATATGTACTATTCTGTTTAAACAATCAATATGCATTCTTTTGATTTTAAAAATGGAGGCAAAAGCCTCCATTTTTGTGGATATTCTTCTCATGCAACAGCGCAAGAGGCTTTTTGCTCATCCGCTTTTCCTTTATAATGTGTTGAATCTCTTCAAATGAACTAACAAGGTCTCTAATGCCGCGAATTTGTTTTCTCATTCCCGTTCTTTTATGCATTGTCTTTATCACATCAACAACTCAAGCACATACAATAACCAACCAAAAACTCATAGCTCTTGAAAAAGCGACATTTGCTTATAGTAAAGCACTTAAAAATGCCGATGCAAATGTCATTTTAAATGCTATTCCTCCCCAAATCATCAACCGCTTAACCGCCAAAAAAAATCTTAGTCAATCACAATTTCGACAAATCATGAAAAGCCAAATAGAACGGTTGGCAGAAAGTTACAAGATTGAAACGATCCACATTGACCAAAAACAAAAACGCGAAGGTACACTTGATAATGGCACCCCTTATTTTGTTATACCCGTGGAGCTTGTAACCACAACAAATGCTGGAAAAAAATGCTCTATTCAAACTGAAATTATTGCCCTACTTCACGATAACCAATGGTATTTTATCCGTAGGAATGACGAAACGCTCTTAAACATAACCAATGAACTATTTCCTGGACTTGAAAAAGTAAAAATCAATCCTCAAAAAATCACAAAAATACTCTAAGCGAAAAGAATGCATGTAAATAAAAGATTTACCCCTATAAACAAGTTGTAACAATTGTAGCAGCTGCCTTAAATTCAACTTTTTTGTGAGCACGGCGTACCATTGTTTCTTTATCTATTCCCCATTGTTCCATCATCCAATCTTCATCTAAATGGGCAATAGACCAAGCATGATCAGAATCAATATTTCCCGCAGCAACAGCAAGAGCAATGAGAGCAGATCCCGTTAAGGTTGTCATCATATGAAGTGCGGCAAGCATATAAGGAGACTCAACGCTACGTAAATAATGGCTCACAGCTTGAACTGCTTCTGGTGATTGTTCCACATGCATCAGCCCTTCTGTCAAATAAAACCTTGCACCCAGTTTTTTTTCTGCCCAATCTAATAAAGGATCCCATTGTTCAGATTGTTTTTGCACCAACTCTTTAGGTGTCTGTGCACGATAAAAGATCATATCACATGCAACAAAACGCAATAAATCTTCAAAAACAACCTGCATATCATCAGCAATACCATCAATAACAGTATTAACCAAACGCGTCATCGGCATTTTTGCAGGATCAACAACGTGCTTTTGGCTCTCAAATTCCTGAGCAACGTATTCAGCAAACACTTCTGTTGGCACATGGAAATGACGCCTTGCGGGCGTTTTAACGGGATGTTCATCCAACAAAATCGTAAAGCCGACCTCCTCACAAGCAATCTTCACTTGTCTATAAAACCGTTTTGGGTGTGATTGGCATGAAAGATTTTGAATCTTTTGAACAGCACTTTTTTTATTCTTATTCAATGGCATATCAAAATGATCCAAAATCTCACGCATATTTGTTTACCTCTGATCTTTTCAAGAAAGCGACTATTTTATCCAAGTTTTATACATTTTAATAAGATTTAATCCGACCTTCCCATGCCTCAAAGAAGGAAAAAGATCTAGCCAATCCCAATCTGATTTAAGAGTTATATTTCATGTTTCTTTTACAAACAAGACAATGATAATATCTTTTCATGTATTCAATTAAAGTCATGAATATAGAGTAATTTGTTAAAATATTATCTTAATTAAAAAGCTGAATATATTGAATACGATAATAAAAATGATCACGCTTTACTATTTTGCTTATTATCCACCTACAATAATGTTATCGACACGGACAGCTTCAAAAGCAATTTTTGCAAAATATTAAAACCAAAAAGCTTATCATAAAAAATGATAGAGCGGTGTGTTTTACGTATCATTCACCTTCACTTAACCATTCTAATCATTCGTCTAACATATCCAATAAATACCCCTTGCATAGAATTTTTCCTTAATCTCCCCTAAACGACGGTGTTTTACGGCATGATAAAATAATGAAAAGACCAAATTATATCGTAAATTTGCTTTCACATATACATTATTATAAAGCACTAAATTACTTAACGCATTGTGCTTGATATACTCTAGATATTGCACTAATTTAAATTTAAGCACATAATTAAAAGAATAGAGATCATGCAACCTGAAAATAATACTTTTATCTATACACTTGGCCCTGCAGATACTAACTGTGCAGCTGCAGCGCAGTGGTAGCTTGACAATCAGAATCAAAATATTTTGTCCACTGACTCGAAATCCCGTATTATATAATACGCAACTCTTGAAGAAGCCTTTAATGAACTTGCTCAGAAAAAGGATGAATATCACTTAAGCTGTGCTGCTTACCTTGATTTGCGTACACTCATATTTACCCGTTTAGGTGATATGCAATTATTTGACAGCTTTATCATGCCTACTCACTCTATGGTTTTAGCTAAACGCAATAACGCTGATGAAATTAAAACCGTAGCGACTCATCCTGCCCCGCAATCTCTTGTAGCTTATCAATATGACAAAGTATTTGCCAACAACAATGCTGATGCAGCCGTTCTTTGTAAGGCTGAAAAAGCCGATTCTTGTATCACAACATCGGTTGCGGCAAATCGCTATAGGCTGAGTATTGTCGAAAATTTTGGACAAGTGCCAATAGCCTTTTTGCTCCACTCACTAAAGTCAACTCATCATGAAAAAATCTGAAGCGCTTCTTTCCATTGTTAACTTAGTTGACAAATTCCGTATGCGCCAAGAACGAGATGGGAGCATTAAGAAACCAACTTCGGCAGATCGTAATATGATCAATGAATTGATCACTCTGCTAAACCACCATGCCAATATTCTTGACGGATTATCTCCAAAACTTTTAGCGACCATTTCTGATGATCTTCATCAGTGGATGCTCAGCGGTTTAACGACCCCTCCTCAATTTGATAACACTTTAGCTGCTTTCAAAGCCCCATTACCAGATGCTCCCTTGTTTTTCTTGGCTCCAATGCGTGCAACGAATGGACCTGATCCAGAAGGATTCCGGTTGGAATTAGTTACAGGATATCGTCATGAAACAGCCTATCTGGCTGACGCCTCAAAATATACAAATAATTATATGTATCACCATTTCAATGTATAAAAATGGGAATAGCGTCAAGGGGGTTTTTAGAAGGCAATTGCATTGTACTATTTCCAGAATCTGTAGCAACTGCTAAAAAAATTGATAAGCAAGCATTTGCTTTGTTTTTTTTCAGTAAATTCTTTGATATTTACAACAAGCAGACAATTGTGGAAGCTGAACGTTTACTCGGTCGAGATAGTAAATTTCTGTTTGGTCAATTGCATAGTCGTAACTTATCTAAAGAAGATATTTACGATGCTCGCTGTTTGTGGGACTATTACCATGACTATGCACATCATACTGGACCGCGGCCATTGGATAAAAATCTATATATAAAATTAAATTGGTTTACAGGTCTTCTAGAAGAAATTAAAGTTGATTTAATTACAGTGCGTATTATGCTACAAAGTCATCTAAAATTTTGGAAAGAAATAACGGATTTTATCCTATTAGAACGCATGTTCCGTTATCCAAAAGGTTCTGATCAGCATATGACATTCGATGCTGGTACGGGGATCTTACTTTTTGAAATATTGATGCGTAACAAAGCATTGATTGAAACAAATCAAGATTATCTTCAATTTGATTTGGAGCGTCTTGAAAAAGTAATAACATTGATGATAGTGGATATAGAAGCACTTGAAGCATTAGATGATGACGCTTATTTGGCAGGAGATAAGGATTATATCCAAAATAATCTTGGTAAGCCGCAAACTTCACAGTCACGATTTAATTTTTCAACATCATATTATACACAGCGAGTGATTAGAGGATTCAATCATTGAGTTTCATAAAAGGACGATTATTATTATTTACCTTTGCCATTCTAGCGTTATTTTCCATAAGTTGGTTATTATCTAAGAATTTGGTTAGCAATATATCAGTCATGCATGCGGTTGGGCTTAGGTTGTTTGCCACTGCTGCCACCTTGTGGCTGATTGCAGCCATTCGTGAGAAAGCTGTTTTCAGATCCCTACCATTGCTTTCCATGATACCTTCTTTTTTAATTCTATCGGTGTTAGGATTCTCGCTGTATTTTGTATGCAGCTTTGGTGCATTAAAATCACTCAACGCCAGTGATTTAACCATGGTTCTCGCCACTATACCAGGGATTACCTACATATTGGGTGCACTGACGAATAGCCTTACGTTCTCATGGTTAAAACTTATCGGTATGATCATTGTCAGTGTAGCGGCTATAGCATTTAATATAAACAGTGCAGAGGGTGGATATTACAGCCTCATAGGAATAGCTCTTGCTTTAACAGCAGCCCTTTCTTACTCTGCTTATGGTTTATTGTCTAAACGTTATCTTAAAAATTTACCTCTGCTCACCTCACTGGCTTGGATCACGACAATTTCTGCAGCATCATTTATGCCATTATTTATTTTTGATCCTGCCCCACTCTTCTATCTTAAGTTAGAAGATATATTTAAAATATTGATTTTAGGAACTGTTTGCTCGGCACCAGTTTACGTATTATATCAAAAAGTTTTAGCCGAAGGAGGCGTATTATACGCCAATACTATCGGCGTATTATCCCCTTTTGCAGTGTTTGCATGTGAATGGATAATTGGCTCTAACCCTTCTCTTAATATTATCAAAATAATTGCCATGATGATGGCTGTTATAGGGATGATACTACTATTTATAGATGCATCAAAGGTATCTACATGGCAACAGAAACGCCATTCTCAAAATTCCAAATTTAATGAGGAACCAAAATGAAAAAACTCGCGTTAGTTTGCCAGCGCAATGCAAAATTACCATTTATATTTGAAGCAGCACAAGCAGCTAATATCGAATTAGTCATGATCTATGATACCGCTGAAAATGCTCCCACTCAACATCCCGCAGCAGTCACTTCAACTTGGCAACTTCCTGTTTTTGATAATCCAGAGTTAGCTCTAGACACTTTTGCAGCAGGTGTAAAAGAACGCAATATTCGTGGGGTTATAACCCTTCGCGAAGAAGCCATTCTGTGGACAGCTTTGGCTGCAAAAAAAATCAATACTCCAAGTATTGAACCAGAAGTAGCCGCATTAACCAGAAACAAATATCTCATGCGTCAAGCTTTTGCTAAAGCAGGCTTAAGAACACCAAAATTCTTCTATATAGATAATCCAGAGGACCTATCACAAATACAAGCCTTGGATTATCCACTCGTTATTAAACCCGTCTCTGGGTGGGCAAGTGCAGGCGTAATGTTAGCTAAAAACTCCGCCGAACTTCCTGATCTTATTAAAACCGTATGGAATGTTCAGCATAAAGACATGGCACGTTTTAATGATAAAAATAAACCTGTAGGTTTAGTTATAGAACAGTATTTGCCAGGAAAAGAGTTTGTCGTAGAATGCTTTGTTGATACAGCAGGTGTACACGTTCTGTCCGTTGGAGACAAGGGAAGCCCCGAGGGACCATGGTTTGAAGAAACAATTTATCGTCAACGCTGTGATATAGATGATCCTTTAATTATTGCTTTATGTGAGACTGCATGCTCTGGAGTTAAAGCTCTTGGCATAAACATGGGTGCTGCCCATGTGGAGCTACGCCTAGATGCTAATAATTTACCTTATATAATTGAGATCGGCGCTCGTATAGGTGGATCGGGTGTCTCCCATTTTATTGTTGAGCAAGGTACAGGGATTTCATTTGCAAAACTCTGTATGAATGCCGCTTTAGCTGAAAAAAACTTAGACCTTCCCGATATACTCCCAGCTGAAAAAGTGGCAGCAAATTACATTATTCCTCTTCGTGGTCATGGACAGTTTTCTGGATTTTTAGGTCTAGATAAGGTTGCACAGCATTCTCAAACCGCCAGAACTATCATTTTCTTTGAAACCAATCATATTTCACCACCTCCACCAGCATTTGGTGGATATCCTGGTTTTATTTTCTCTGTTCATAACTCAAACGAAGAAGCACGCAATTACCATAAATGGCTCGATGACACCTTAAGCATCCTATGGAAACACCATGTTTATCAATAGTCCGATAAAGATATTTCTACCGCCCCTCAACTTTGATATAAATCTTATCAATAAAAATGAAGTCACAATGCGAATGCGATTACCTAAAACTTCGCAAATATCTTTCCATTAAAGATGCATATTTCAAAAAACAGAAATTGAGGGAAATATGATCTACTTTTACACCCCATTTTAATAAAAGCTCTTCAATGTTTTTGTATTTGAAACAATAATAAAAACTTCTAAACGACTTTTTCGATACGACCAACCTCTTCTCCCCACGTCTCAAAGAAGAACAAAAGATCTTACAGCCTCCGCTCTGATTTAAAAGTTATATTTCATATCTATTTCACAAATAGGACATGATCTTCTTCACATATTCAATACAGCCATTAGAACAATTTTTTTAAAGGATTTATCATTATTAAGAACTGAAGATGTTAAATTTGACGGTAAAAGTATTCACGCTTTACCACTTTTCTCATTATCCACCTACAATAATGCGATCGATACGAACAGCTTCAAAAATGCTTTTTACAAAATTTAAAAGCATAAAAATGCCTATTATCCATGATAACAATAGCGCTTTATATTTAACATATGCGCTCCTTTGCTTAACAGCAAAAGCTCTTAAATCAACAGTCAACACCTCCATGCCTTTCATGATTGATATCAGCAACCTCAAACGACAGGACTTTACAGCATAATAGGATAATAAAGCTACTATTTTAAAAAGCTGATGACAAATACATCCAAAATATCTATAGCCAAAATAACACAAATAGATTTACAGTCTCATTATCAATTTTTTTGAAGCATTTAAGCCCCCCCTATCAACCAAATAAAAAAATAAATCAACGTGATCCTTTCATACTTATTAAAACACATGATGCTATTATTAAAAGAAGCAATTAAAATTGTTTCACTATCAATGGTTTAAATCAAGAAAATAAAATAAAACTTTAAAAATCACATTTATTATTTTTAAAAAGATTTATTAAAAATGATAGCGCAAACCACCAGAAAAATGAACTCCAGAAAAACCAGCCTTGGTTAACCTATGCTGATAGCTAACATCACTGTGAAGTGTAACTTTAGAAGAAAACTGTGAATTGACACCCAAACCAACTTCTAAGGAAGAGCCAAAAGAACCCAACTGGAAAGCATCTTTAAAATGAACAAATTGTTCTTTATCAAAACAACGAGCAAGATGAATATTACCATAAAAAGAAGTGATCCGATCCTTTTCAAATGCTGTAAATGTTTTACTTAAACGTCCACCAATACGCACAAACCATTGACCTATTTTTTTCATCTCAACATCAAATCCATCAACATCACGAAACTTATCAAATTGAAGATATTGATAAATAAGCTGAAGTTGAGGATCAAAAATAAGATCTTTATATCCTGTCATAAACACTTTACCAGCAGAAAACGAAACGTTCAAAGGATTTGCTTTTAATGTCGCCGTCTTACCCCAAGCATGGGTAAGCACATCCCCTTTAAACAAACCATAAGATAAAAGACCATCTACATAAAAACCAGTGTTGTATTTCACACTACCGTATGTCGTAAATGACCATTTATTAAACGTACTCTTTTGGCTTTGTTCCACGTTACGAGGTTGTAAGGAAAGCTTTCCATAGGTTCCCATAATCCCAAAAGATGTCGTACTATATGCGCTCTCTATTGTTTTGAGCAAAATGTCTGTTTTTATAGCGCTATAATCAACATGACCATCGTACCCATATTTAAGTGTAGAAAGATCTGAGACATAACGATAACTCCCACCATAACTGTGGACAGATAAAGCAAAGTTCCCTTCAACTTTTAATAATTTACGAGGAATAGACTGCATAACTTGCAATTGCTTTTGTTGATTCCTGATATCCATGAGCCCAATATGAAATAAAGCATTTGGTAATAAAAGATAGGTTGGAACTTGTGGAACAACCTCTCTGACCTTTAACTCAAAATGAGGGATAATAGACGTCCCTAAAGCAGGCTGAATATACTTACTTTCAAGGCGAAAATCCCAAAAATCTCCATTTCCTTCAACCAATCTTTGAGAAGTTTGCGCATTTCCAAGAGCAGAATCTGGACCATAAGCATGCAGATAATATTGGTAAGGCAACCCCTCTAATGCAATATAAGCACGATTTAACTGAAAAGAATCCTCTGCCGCTTTTCCAGAAACCTGAATAAGTGAAATACTATGAGCATTTTCACCGGTTGCTATCTCGCCCTGATTTCCTCCAACAAATTGCACATAAACTGTCGTTTTTCCAGAAACATCACCATGTATCAAAAGTCGATCAGTTTTTTTATTATCAAGCAAACCATCACTGCTGAGATGCGTATTGAGATAAATATCTGCCCTATCTTGCGCACTATAAACTTCTTTTTCTCCCTTCCCAATATAAAGCGTTTGATACTCCTGAAACATTGGAGTTTCAAAAGCAATAAAACTATCAGAAACTTTCACAAATGAAATAGACGAACTTGTGCGGTTTGCAACTTGCGAATCTATCTCTCTTCTTTTTGTCAAAAACCATTTTGATCCCCCTGTCAAATAAAGCTCAGCAATAGAATCATCGGCAACACGTGTCCCTCCTATCAATGAAGAAGAATCAGCCAAAATCGCTACAGTCCCTCCATTTTCAACTGTTAATAATAAGTCACCCAAAATTTTTGTACCTTCTGCTACGGCAATATAACTACGACTATTATTACTATGAATAGCTGTCCCATCTGGAACCTCAAAAATCGTTCTTTTTAAAAAGACAAGTCCCTGTTCATACGCATCATTCCCCCCATCCATTTCAAAATACATACCATGTTTGTTCCCTATTGCTTTAATTGTTGAATCTTCAATATTAACCCGCGAAATTAAAATATTTCCTTCCCTGCCATTATTGGACAGCGTGTTAGAATCTTGTCCAACTGTTAAAACATGAACATCCGTAGAAATAACATTCGTATTTTTTACATAAACAGAGCCCTGATGTTTTACATTGAAAACTGTATGTGCAATATTTTCATTGTCTTCTGTTTTTTGATATTTTGAAGTAATGGTAACACCATCTAAAGTCGCACTCCCCCCTCTCCCCACATAAAGCGCCGCAGCATCATTCACATCAATAAATCCACCTTTCATCTGAATACCCGCATCAGCCCTAACGAAAAGAGCACTCTCTTGACCGACACCCAAACCTTCCACTTTAATTTTTGTATTCGTTAACGTAACAGATGCTCCTCGCTTCTCTGCATAAGCTGCAATCTGAGAAGCCTCAATTGTTCCACGATTAACCTCAATCATTCCACTATCAGCTTTAAGACCTATTGACACATTTTTAAAAGCTGAATCACTCAGAAAAATTCTTCCCCCTCGTGATACAAAAACACCATAACTATCTTCTATACCCGTAGTAGCTTCAACCTCTACGCGCATTGCCTGAATAACTGTATTTGGCTCCTGCACTACTACAGCAGCAGGCAACATGAGAGAATTACCCTCCCCACTTTTTTCTTTAACAGGTGCCGTGAATTTATATACTTTATCACTAATTGTATGTTTTGCACCATCACTGCATTTATAAGGCAATTTGTTTTCGTCACATAACGGTGATACAAATGAATGAGAATGCGCCTCAATATTTATATTTAACAAAAGAAAAAAAATAGCTGCTGTAAAAACACACAAATACAAGTGATTGTTAGATACCTTGATTATCATTGTTTTTCAAAACTTTCTTTTTTTCAACAAAAATAAAAAATGCTGACAAAAAACAAACCATAAATTAAACACAATAAGAATAAAATAGACAAAGTTATTTTATTTTTTTCTGATAAATTACATCATTTCATAATATGTTTTGTATTTTATGTAAAGAAAGAACAAAAAGTTTAAAAACGCCATTTAAGATGACACTCTCTTTTAAAAAAGCATCTCAAAAACCGCTGAAAACTGCAATACAAAATGCCCAGAATCTAATCTGAAAAACAGGATCTAATCTCAAAAAAAAGCGAAGAAATGTAATTTTTTAAGAGATATAATCTTCAGTTTATCTCACCACTGAAAGATAAAAATATAACAAAATGAGAATAATTTTAAGACTTAAACTATTAAAACGTTTTAATAAAAATACGACATAATGAGATATAGTATATGAAAGCTATAACAGCATCATTTCTTCAACGACAACAAAAAACAAGAGATTGCACACTAATGTATAAGCTAGTGTACACAATTTCTATATTAAAAATGCTAGATATCTAACAAAAATTTGAATAAATAAAAAACTTTTTCTAATACCCTATTATCAATGATTTGAATTAATAAGTGTAATACTTTAGATCTTTTGATAAAATCTAAACTACAGTAAAATACTCACCATCTTGAAATTAAAAAACACCAAAATAAAATTTCATCAAATTCAGTTCTATGAAAGCTATCTGTTTATTATCATTAAAGCAGATATTCTAGCGAAGCTATTCTTAGCCGTTCTTTATATTAAATAAATTTCTCTAAACAACAACTCATTATCCTCCGCTATCATCATCTGGAGAATAACACTATTGCTAATCTCGTAGCTGATGAATATAACTACAATGGGAACAAAAGAGCTATATTCCTCTCTTCTCCTGTTTAATATTTTCATTCAATGATTGCTTAAAATAATTAACATTCTACTTTTGATGATCACTTGTGCAAAGCTTTTTTTATTTTCTGGCGCTTTTTATCATTTTCAAAACGTAACATCAAATCTCGCTCTTGTTTTGTCGAATTGGTTACACCAAAAGTATCATTATCCATAACCTGTTGATACCCTGCTACCATTAAATTGACTAAAAATGAATCACTTCGCGGCGTTGATGCAAAATAGATTCCCTTTGAATCTTGTAATTTGTACCGATAACCTGCTTTAGTCATGCACTCATAAACTGCTGCAAAATCACTTGCACGCGAATCCATATTTTCAGAAGAAGCGTAGATTGGTTTCCAGCCACATTTTGACAGTGCTTGTTGGACCACAGACTTATTGACACCGGGCTTTTCCCATAATTCCAAGGTCGATGGGGGAGGTTTGCTAATACACCCAGCAGAACTTAACAAAATTATAGCACTCAATAATTTCAATGTTTTTTTCATTTCCCCCTCCTTCAATATCTACAATAGATAGAAAGACTGATAAGTCTGCTAATATTCGCTCACATCCAAGATAACTCTTGTTAGCATATAGATATTGAAGAAACAATCCCTCTCCCAATGCAAAAAAAATATAAGGATTTTTGATTACAGCAGCCTCAATACTTAAGGTTGACATTCAGGTTGTTCTTTATGCTCTTCACAATGAGGACTATTCAAACGCCTCTCTACACTTCGCTGAGGAATAACTGCATCAGGCTGACAAATTGGAAGATTTTCATATTTCTCACACCACTTCATTCTTCCCAATTTATCTTGAAAACCTGCTTGTATCATGCATGCATTCACAGACTCCTCTGCATTAAATTTCTCATCCATACTTTTTTCTGTATCAAGACGACCATCAAGATGCTGTATTCCACATTCTAACAGAGCTTTTTTTATTTCAAGCTGATCTGCCCCGGATTTTTCCCATGCATCTACAGCTGTTCGAGAAGGTTGCTCTTCATAACATCCAGCCATAACAAATAAGGTTAACCCGCTTAATAATTTTAAAATCTGCTTCATTTTCCTATCCTTGAGTAATTTTGATATTACGAAACAATCTATAAATTATTTTACATGCTGTTTTTTATTTCCAAAACAATGATAGACATTATCAAGCTATATTATTTTTATCTTTCCGAAGATTATGCCATAATTATTATACCAAAAATACGGTAAAATTATTACTAAAATTATATTCTATCAACGGTATGCTTATAGTTATTATCAATATTTTGATTACAACCCAAATAGGTATTTTTACATTATTACGCCAACAGTTGTGGTACCCATAAATAAATAGCATTGAAATGGTGAATTAAGGACACCCCAGCGCACAGGCATGAAAAAAGTGAAGGTAGAAATGTTGATCATCACCAGCAAAAATTAAGGCTGGCATTCAGGTGAGGTTTTATATTTTTTACAAAAAGGGCTATTCAAACGCTTCTTGACACTTCATTGTAGGATAACAGCACCAAGACAACAAATGGGGAGGTTTTCATCTTTATAAGTATAACACCAATATACTCCTCCCCATTTGTAGTGGAATTTTGCTTGAAACATGCAAGCATCAATGGAAGCCTCTCCATTGATGCTTAACTTTTTATTTTCTGGAAAGATATCATAAGGCGTTGGCATGCCATATTCTAACAGTGCTTTTCCTACCTCAGTAAAGTCTGCTCTAGGCTTCTCCCAAGCACTCAAAACTCTTTGGTGGAGGCTTGTCGATGTTACATCCAGTGATATTTAACAGAATAAGAGCACTTAATAATTTTAAGATTTGTTTCATTTTTTTCATAAATAACCCAAACTTAAATTATCTAAAATCGAATAAATTGGCATAACATGAGGCATTCCATAGCGCCTTGCACACGCATAACTCGTACGACCATACCGATTCTAGGGATCATAGCAGCCTAGCGCTCTTCCTTCCTCTCGCATGGGAATTACTAGTGGAAATAATACATAGAAGAACTCCAAGGGTACCTTATAAAAGTAGGTGGATTGTAACCAAATCCTATACCAATGAGGTTAAGTAAATAATTTTGTAAGTAGATCTGATCTTTTTCGTCATCATTTACGACATATAATGGATTCTGATGGTTTCACTATTGATAGAGCCTTATCAGCCGATCCCTAAAGATAGATATCTGTTTTCTTTGCTATATTATGGATGCCACGCTTTTTAAAGTCATGCAATCCTTTACCTACTGTTATGGCACCTTGGGCTATGTGCACTAACAATCGCTGTTGTATTGCCATTTAGTTCGCCAATCAAACCATTGCCGATTTCGTGTTTCACATCCCCATAACCAAAACGTTTTGCTACATCTCTTATATCTTTTATGGTACCAAGAATGCCCACATTGAGAAATCCTGTCTCATCAGCACAGGACTTTTCAGGCATCTCTTGTGTCTTAGAGATATCACAGCTTTCCGAAAGCGTGATATTATTGCCAGCATCAACGTTGACATCACGCCCTGCCGAAACATTTGTCGGCTTGCATGTTTATATCATGATCAGCAGTAATCTGCACATCTCTGCACACTTTGAAATAGGATTGAGCGAAGGTATTTTCCTATTGATCGCCAGTGTCTTTCGCACTCGCAACCACAATATCAACAGAAGCATCGCTGCTGCTCTTTTTAAACTGAAAACCAAAACCTGTGCATTCTTCCTATGTGCTTGAACTTATGACTATTATGACCCACAAACAACATTGACATCATGTGCTGCCGAAAGGTTAATAATCCTCCCCAGCAAGATCAAAGCCTACGACGCTCACATCTTTTTTCTTGATCGTAATATTGATATTACCGTCAACATTGCAAGAAGAGTCTTGATGTTCAAAACTCTCTTCATTTTCCACCTTTGTTTCACACCCGTATATTAATACAAAGCTCTTTTCTGAACCCACACCAAAACCTGTTTCATGCATCTGTGAATGGCTGCTATGATGATCTGTCATGCCAACAATCGTCACACTTGCTCCCATTACATTGATATTTTGACCAGAAATTAGATGAGAAGCAATAATCGCAGCATTTTCTTGCACATCCATATCAATTTTGCCCGTTGCCTCAAGGATAGAGGAAATCGTTGTGGTGTACGTTTCAGAGCTATGGGAAGATTTCTCGTTTAAAAAGCCACTTTCCAATGATTGTTTTTGCTGGTCGTAGTGTCTTTGAGCGCTTTTTATAATAATATTGAATAATTTTGCACGAAAATACAGTTGCGGAGTGCATTTTGTCCTCCTCCACTTGTAATAAAAATTACTCTCGTATCAATATTATAAAAAATAAGTTTGATCCTTGCTCTTTTGATCGCAATAACAACAAGAATCGTAAAACTGTCACACGTTCATTGCTCTCTTTAATTTACTCTTTTATAAGATTTTATTGTGATACCTTGTTGCTCTTTATTGAAGTTTTTGCAAACACAATGATACAATGCCTCCAATGACTTTGTTATCCACTATTTTCTACCAACACCAATCCTCTTTGAGAAAAAGATATCTGCCTATAATCTTGTATCTAGTAAAATCTATTTGCACTGTTAGGCATTTTAACATGAAAAACTTATATTAATTGCATGGTTCACCATCAAAAAACGCCTAAATATTTATATGATTTGGTCGTTATCATAAGCAATGGCTTATAAAAACTTCCAAAGCGAAATAATAACGAGCAGATTTTTTCAATCTAGATTGTTCTAATTTTTAGAGAATAGCAATCAAACAGCTATTTTCCTGATGATAGCAGCTATTTGTTTTGAGTTTTATCTCTATTCACATTTTATTGCAGTTTCTTTTGTTTAAAATTATAAAGTTTAAGTGCATAGAAACAAATAACAAGCCAAGCAATCCAACTAAAACCTATAATTAAAACCGGTCGCGTCTCATCAAAATACCATAAAAGAATAAAAATAAAAACCATAAATAAAATAGAAAAAATCGATCCTATTGGCCAAAATGGAATGGGAAATTTCAAACCATTTTGTGCTTCTTTAGGCATCTTAATTCGCATAAAAATTTGCGAAAGTAGAATCATTATCCAAACAAAAACTGTCGCAAATGTTGCCATTGCAGCAATGAGAAAAAAAAGCTTCTCATGGTAAAAATAATTAAGGACAGCACCAAGAAGAAAAATACCGAAGATCATCAAAATAACAAAAATTGGTATACCATTTTTTGATAAATACTGAAACTTCTTTAAAGCATAACCTTCCTGCGATAAACCATGTATCATGCGACAAGCACCATACATTCCACTATTCATTGCAGAAATAGCCGCTGTAACAACAACAATATTTAAAATATTTGCTGCATATGAAATCCCAAGATTTTCAAAAATAGATACAAAAGGGCTATCCATAAGACCAATCTCATTCCAAGGATAAAGAGACATTAAAATAGCTAACGTCATGATGTAAAAAAGCAAAATACGAACTGGGGTAGAATTAATTGCCTTTGCAATCGTTTGATGAGGGTTTTGAACTTCCATGACTGCCATGCCAATGATTTCTATGCCACCAAAAGCAAAAACAACAACACTAAAGCAAGCTAAAAAACCAAACCAACCATTGGGAAAAATACCACCATTTTTCCATAAATTATGAACAGTAACGGTAGAAAAATCTGCACCTTCACCCCCCCCCAAAAAAATAATTGCTATTCCTAGAATAATCATCGCAATGATAGCGATAACTTTAATAGAAGACAGCCAAAACTCTAGTTCACCATAAACTTCTACAGCAGCTAAATTAATACCTGTGATGATTAATGTAATACTCAGTGCCCATACCCAAGGAGCAACATCAGGATACCAAAAACCCATATAAGTCGCAAAAGCTGTAATATCAGCCAAACCAACAAGAATCATCTCAAATACATATGTCCATCCCGTTAAAAAGCCTGCTAATGGTGATATGTAATTTGCCGCATAACGAGCAAAGGAACCAGGCAATGGATTATGAAGTATCATCTCTCCTAGAGCCCGCATCACCATAAAAATAGCTAAACCAGCAATACAATAGGCAATCAAAACACTGGGACCCGCAAGCTTAATTGCCTGTGCAGACCCATAAAAAAGACCTGTTCCAATAGCAGAGCCAAGAGCTAAAAAAATAACTTGGCGCTTACTCATACCTCGTTTCAGTTCATTTCGTGCCATTACTTTCCTTACTTTTTGAAATGTTGACGAAAATCCACACCACAATAACAGCTTTATGATAAATAAAGTCTCATGTTTCTTTTTCGAAGATAGACTTTAAAAGCATTAAAAATAGCCTTCCAGATGCTCTATCCTAGGCAATGAAAATACTTTTATTACGAATGATTCAGCTTTTTATAGCCTAAGTTTTGTATCATTTATTGAAATTATGTGATAATAGAATTTTTTATAATTGTCATTTAACTCATTTTTATGTTTTCTATTTTTCTGCAGAAAATGTGGGGTTGAATGCAAGATAATATAAACATTTTTATTCATAAGGATAATTTATTGTTTTATATATCGAACTGGCTCCTCAATATCATAAGATTCTCTCTTTTCCAAACCTGTTCATGTTGAAGCAATCAAAACTTTTTGTGTACACATTATAAGCGAGATTGATGTGTGAATAAAAACACGTAAAGAAAGAAATAAAAATTCCTTTTAATAAACTATCTCAAGTGCAAAAAGCTGCCATGACTCGGGAAATAGATTATCTGTTAGTATCAACCCGTATCTTAATAACATAAAAAATAATGATGCACTATTAATCTTATCTTTTCACGAGAGTTTTTAGGTTATACCATTCATGGTCGGCGCCGCGAAATGGGCTTGGGTGCCTTGAGAGATGTTTCTTTAAAACAAGCCCGTGAATTGGCAACTGGGTGGCGTTCTGTTCTTCGTGAAGGGCGTGACCCTATTAAAGAACGTGAAAAACAAAAGCGTGAGGCAATAAGTAATCTCCATTATTTAAAAGATATCGCGTT
>NZ_JBHIOO010000018.1:0-26503 GCF_042195585.1 Bartonella sp. AS69XJJH
ACAGTATCACAATTGAAAGCATTATTTGGCTGGACAAATGATAATATGGCATCTCTTTACACAAAGAGCGCAGATCGTAAAAAATTAGCCTTAGAATCTATAAAAAAGCTTCAAAAAAATGAGGGATAGGGGCAAAAAAACTCAATAGAATCAAGATTCACCTATTCCCCCACTATTACAGTAATGTATTGATTTAATAGAAATAGATTACTCTGTTTCAGCATCACTCTCATTAAAAGACAAAAGATTAAAACTTTGAACCATATGAGGTGGTAAAGGTGCAACAATATCCAATATTCCTCCTGAAGGATGAGGAATACGAATACGACGTGCATGAAGATGAAGACGGTTTTGAATTCCTCCTGGTAATGTCCAATTACTATCAGAAAAAAAATACTTTGTATCGCCAATGATAGGATGATCCATATGGGCAGCATGCACACGAAGCTGATGTGTTCTTCCTGTATAGGGTTCCATTTCAAGCCACGAAAGAGCCCGCCCTCGCGTATCTAAAACGCGATAGTAGGAAACCGCATGATGTGAATCTGGTTCCCCATGTTCACAAACACGCATTTTGTCACCTTGTGCAGTCATTTCCTTAACCATCCACGTTGAAATTTTGTCCTGCTTTTTTTTAGGAACGCCCCGAACCAACGCCCAATAAGTCTTTTTTGTTTCTCGCGCTCTAAAAGCAGCTGTTAAGGACTGAGCAGCTCCCCTTGATCGCGCAACAATAAGCACACCCGACGTCTCACGATCAAGCCTATGAACCAAACGCGGCTTTTCACCTTTTTTATTGCGCCATACCTCAAGCATACTATCCATATGACGTGTTAAACCAGAGCCTCCTTGTACAGCCAACCCAGCTGGTTTATTAAAAACAAATACCTTTGGATCTTCATAAAGCAGCATTTTTTTCAAAACGATTCCATCATCCTGCCCACGAAGTGTTTTATCCGTTATTAAAAGATTTTCCTTGTCATTAATAGGGAGAGGTGGAATACGAACAGCTTGCCCCATACAAAGACGCGTATCGGCTTTAACACGTCCACCATCAACCCGTATCTGACCAGAACGCAACAATTTTTGCAAAGCTCCAAAACCAAGTCCTGGATAATGCACCTTAAACCATCGATCTAAGCGCATTCCATTTTCATCTGCCTCAACTTTTTTTATTTCTACGCCTGCCATGAAAATTCCCTTACCTGATAATTTTATTGATCTATTTTTGCGCCTTTATAAACACAAAAATTGATATTTTAGTTGGCTTTATCACACCATATTACAGTTAGTATCCAAAATTGCCTTTTCTTAACGTCTAAATTTTATTAGCTAAAAACTAAGCGTTGTAAAAATCCACACCCTTTACGCTTAATAGCGAATGGAGATAATTAACCGTGTCCTTATTCAAAACCTATGCACGTGTTCTCACTTACCTAAATAGAGAAAAAAATGCATCCCTTTTAATCTGTACCGCTAATGTTATGTTAGCTATTATCACCATTGCGGAACCTATTTTATTCGGACGTGTTATTGATTCTATTTCAGAAAAATCAGCTATCATTCCTACTCTTACCCTTTGGGTTTGTTTTGGACTTTCACATATTATTGCTTATGTCCTTGTTGCTCGCGGTGCTGACCGCTTAGCCCATAGACGCCGCTTAATGGTTTTAACGGAATCTTTTGAACGTATCATTGCCATGCCTTTAATTTGGCATCAACAACGTGGGACTTCCAACGCACTCCATACACTTTTGCGCGCAATAGATTCCATGTCAACCATATGGCTTGATTTTATGCGCCAACACCTCTCAACGCTTGTCGCTTTATTGGTTCTCATTCCCATAGCGTTTAATATGAATTGGCGTCTTTCAATAGTCTTGGTTGTGCTTGCCATCATCTACGTATTAATTGCACATTTAGTGATGCGAAAAACAAAAGACGGGCAAGCCGCTGTAGAATGCTACCACCACAACCTTTTTAAACATGTCAGTGATTCAATTTCTAATGTTTCCATTGTACAAAGTTATAACCGAATAAAAGAAGAAACTTCTATACTGCATCAACATACAAATGCTCTGCTTAAAGCACAAAATCCTGTTCTTAATTGGTGGGCGCTTGCCAGTGGCTTAAATCGAATGGCTTCAACAATTTCAATCGTTTGTGTTCTTCTCCTTGGAGCTTTTTTTGTTGCAAAAGGTCAATTACGAGTAGGCGAAGTCGTTGCTTTTGTTGGATTTGCACAACTCATGATTAGTCGTCTAGACCAAATGAGCAATTTTATTAATTGTGCAATATCCTCACAAGCAAAACTGCAAGAATTTTTTGAAATGGAAGACTCAACCTTTCATACCAACGAACCACAAAATCTTCCTTCCCTCCAAAATGTTAAAGGCGCCATACAATTTCATCAAGTAACCTATAAATTTCCAAATTCTTCTCAAGGTGTTTTTGATATTTCCTTTGAGGTTAAAGCAGGACAAACTGTTGCGATTGTAGGACCAACAGGGGCTGGGAAGACAACATTGATCAATCTGTTGCAGCGCGTATACGACCCTACTATTGGGCATATCTCCATTGATGGAATAAATATATGCTCGATCAATCGCGAATCTTTACGCAAGTCTCTAGCAACAGTATTTCAAGACTCAGGTCTTTTCAACCGCACTATTTACGACAATATTTCAATAGGAAAAGCGAGCGCAACGAATGAAGAACTTTATGAAGCAGCAAAAATAGCAGAAGCTCACGATTTTATTCTAAAAAAAGCTGATTGTTATGACACAATGGTGGGCGAACGAGGATCTCAATTATCAGGTGGAGAAAAACAGCGACTAGCAATTGCACGCGCTGTTTTAAAAAATTCCCCTATTCTCATACTAGATGAAGCAACAAGCGCTCTTGATGTTGAAACAGAAGCACGTGTTAAAGATGCTCTCGATTCCATACGCCATAACCGCACTACTTTTATTATAGCACATCGCCTCTCAACAGTACGCAATGCTGATGTGATACTCTTTCTGGAACATGGTTACTTAATGGAAAAAGGAAACTTTCAAGAATTGATCGATAAAGGGGGACGTTTCTCTAATTTTTTAAAGGCAAGTGGTTTAACAATCAAACCACCAGAAAGAGAAGGAGAAAATGTTATCCCCTTACATGAAGCCATAGCTTCATAAAAACGATACTCTTCATAAATCTTATGCAAAAAAATCCTTCTCACTATAACAAGAGTTCTTATATATGATACAAGTAAAAAGATTTCTAAAAATGCCACAAACCATTTTAAGTGTTTAAGACAAATATTAAAACAACTTCCAGTTTTACCATCTTCTTTCAACTCAGCTTTACGATTCAAAACGAACTAAAACAATATCTTTTTAATAATGAATAGTATTGTATTGCTTTGCACTTTTGTTTATCACGTTCTTTATAGTCCTCTCATAAAGAACAAAACATCATTGTTTTGCACATTCATATGGCTTTTTTAAAGAAATATTTCTCAATGCTCTTAAGCCCATTTCACAACAACATTCGTGAGTGATTTTGATTAATTTAATATACACAGAATTTTAAATGATAAATTATCATTATAACTCAATGTATTAAGGCAATTGTATAATAATAAATTAGACATTAATCTAAATCTTTAAATTTATGTAACATTCCTTTGATTTATATAGATAATTCATTAATTTATAACTTGAAATAAAGATTTATAAAGATAGGAGAATATTCTTTTCAAAACCTTTTAATGATAAACCTAAAAATTGTTTTCTTGTAAATAAAAAGTAAAATGAAAACAATACAATAGCTCTTTTATAAGGATAATCGTATGCAATAAATCTTGTATTATTCCTTTCATAAAAGAGATTTTTTTTCAAAAAAATCTATAAGAGCAACACAATAACTAGTCTTCCTAGTAACAGCAAAGTATGAAGTGCTGCATAATCTATCTTATCTTAAAACAGTGATTTCTGAAATGCTTGGAAGCTATAATGCCAAATGAAAAAGTGATGATAAAGACAAACACTGTTTTTATCTTTACGATTGTATTTTTCCCAATTACGCTGTATCTTCATTTCAGAAATACACCAAACAAATATTCATGATACATAGATGCCAATCCAATATAAAAATGTAAAAACATCTATGCAGAATAATTTCATTCTTTAATTTTTTCCAAAAAATCTTTTAGTGCTGCAAATGCCTCATCAGCTTTGTTCCCCTCAGGACCACCAGCCTGCGCCATATCAGGACGGCCACCTCCACCTTTACCACCAAGCATAGCTGAAAGAATACGAACGAGATCAACAGCATTCAATCTATGAGTTAAATCATCCGTAACGCCGACAACAGCACTCCCTTTTCCATCCTCCGAGACACTAATAAACGCAACCACTCCAGATCCGATTTGTTTTTTCTCAGAATCGACGATCGCCTTAAGATCCCGTGGTAAAATATTTTTAACAACGCGTCCGGTAAAAGAAAAACCATTGATGATAGTCATATCACCTTGGCTCCTTTCTGTTATTCCACCACTCAACATCATTTTCTTGCGTACATCATTCAATTCTTTTTCAAGTTTACGACGATCATCAAGTAAAATTCGCACCCGTTCTTCCACACCAACAGAAGAAGTTTTTAAAAGATCAGCAATTTCATGAATACGTTCATCTTGGCGGCTAAGATAAAGGCGTGCTTCTTTACCTGTTAAAGCTTCAATACGCCGCACTCCAGCAGCTACAGAACTTTCAGAAACAATATGAATCAAACCGATATCCCCTGTTCGCTCCACATGTGTACCTCCACAAAGCTCAATTGACCAATTCTTCTGTAGTTCCCCTGGTTCAAGCTGATTTCCCATAGAAACAACACGAACTTCATCACCATATTTTTCACCGAATAACGCCATTGCCCCTTCAGAAATGGCATCATCTACAGCCATGAGGCGCGTTATCACTTTACTATTTTGCAAAATAATCTCATTTGCTAAATCTTCTATTTTTTTCAATTCTTCTGGTGAAACGGATTTTGGATGAGAAAAATCAAAACGCAACCGATCTGGCGATACAAGAGAGCCCTTTTGTGTAACATGAGATCCCAAAACTTGTCGTAAAGCTTCGTGTAACAAATGAGTAGCAGAATGATTTACACGGATTTTTTTACGACGAACAACATCAACGGTTAATTCTACACAGTCAGATCTCGATGCCTGACCAGATTTTACTTCTCCAATATGAATAAAAAGACCATCACTCTTTCTTTGGGTATCACTCACCTCAAAAATAAAATTTTCACCAGAAATGATACCGCTATCACCAATCTGCCCCCCAGCTTCACCATAAAAAGGTGTCTGATTAACAACAAGCATAGCTTTCTGACCTAAAGAAATATGATCAACGAGTTTACCATCACAAACAAGAGCTGTAAGAATGCCTTTAGCCGTTTCTGTTTCATAACCCAAAAATTCTGTAGCCTCCACTTTATCACGAACAGAAAACCAGATCTTTTCTGTTATAGCTTCCCCAGAACCAGACCAATTGGCACGCGCTTCCTCTTTTTGACGTTCCATCGCTTTATCAAAGGTATCAATATCAACAGATATTCCACGACGCCGCAAAACATCCTGCGTTAAATCAAGCGGAAAACCATAGGTATCATAAAGCTTGAAAGCAACTTCACCATTTAAATAATCTCCTTCTTTAAGATCGGTACTTGCTTCATTTAACAAACCAAGTCCTCGTTCAAGCGTTTTACGAAAACGCATTTCTTCTAACCTTAAAGTTTCTGAAATCAAAGATTCAGCACGCACCAATTCAGGATAGGCTTGTCCCATTTCGCGAATTAGAGCAGGCAAAAGACGCCACATCAATGGCTCTTTAGCACCAAGAAGATGCGCATGACGCATAGCGCGACGCATAATGCGACGTAAAACATATCCTCTTCCTTCATTAGAAGGAAGCACACCATCAGCAATCAAAAATGCAGATGAACGAAGATGATCAGCAATGACACGATGGCTGGCAATAAAATCACCCTTTGCCTCAATCCCTGTAATTTCTTCTGAAGCAGCAATTAATGCACGAAAAAGATCAATATCATAATTATCATGAACACCCTGTAAAACAGCAGCAATACGCTCTAATCCCATACCGGTATCAATAGAAGGATGAGGCAAATCAACACGCTTTTCCTTAGAAATCTGCTCATATTGCATAAAAACAAGATTCCAAATCTCAATAAAGCGATCGCCATCTTCTTCTATACTTCCAGGAGGACCGCCCCAGATTTTATCACCATGATCATAAAAAATCTCCGAACAAGGCCCACAAGGGCCTGTTTCTCCCATCGACCAAAAATTATCAGCCGTCGCAATACGGACAATTTTTTCATCTGGAAGACCTGAAATTTTCCGCCACAGTTCAGCAGCAGCATCATCACTCTGGTAAACTGTCACCAACAATTTATCTTTTGGCAGGCAAAATTCCTTCGTTAAAAGATTCCATGATAAAAAAATGGCTTCTTCTTTGAAATAATCACCGAAAGAAAAATTACCCAGCATTTCAAAAAATGTATGATGGCGCGCCGTATATCCAACATTATCAAGATCATTATGCTTTCCACCCGCACGAACACATTTTTGTGCCGTTGTTGCCTGCGTATAAGAAGGTTGTTCAAGTCCAGTAAAAACATTTTTAAACTGCACCATCCCTGCATTTGTAAACATAAGTGTAGGATCATTCCGCGGAACAAGCGGACTAGAAGAAAGA
Source organism: Bartonella sp. AS69XJJH (assembly GCF_042195585.1). Classification (NCBI taxonomy): domain Bacteria; kingdom Pseudomonadati; phylum Pseudomonadota; class Alphaproteobacteria; order Hyphomicrobiales; family Bartonellaceae; genus Bartonella; species Bartonella sp. AS69XJJH. Next base: position 6,774 of record NZ_JBHIOO010000018.1, read on the forward strand.
ACTTTATGCCCATTACGATGAAAATAATCCAAAAATATTGACCGAATATTATTAACACTATTCATACTGACACCTGCTCAATACAGCACAAAACCATAAAAGAAAATCCCCCTCATTAAATATCCTCTTTGTCACGTATGGAGTCAATTTAATCAAAAATGGAATATTTGTTTTAAAAATTGAGAAAAAAATGACTGCGTATTTAAAAGCTCAAACAAAAAAACAGAAAAATCTTAAAAGCAAAAAATTATAGACGAAAAAAACGCTCCATCAAATGGCTTCATCACTTTCTATATTTTCTGACCCTGCATTTTCTAACAATTCAATCGCAATCAAACCAGCATTTTGGCGCAAAGCGGCTTCAATCTCTGTAGCTATTTCCGCATGTTCACGTAAAAACTGCTTTGCATTCTCACGCCCCTGTCCTAAACGCTGAGAATTATAAGAAAACCATGCACCAGATTTTTCCACAATACCAACCTTGACACCCAAATCAATCAATTCACCTACTTTGGAAATACCTTCACCATAAATAATATCAAACTCAACCTGTTTGAATGGAGGTGCTAGTTTATTCTTCACCACTTTAACACGCGTCTGATTACCAACGATTGAATCCCTGTCTTTAATGGATCCAATGCGACGAATGTCTAAACGAACAGAAGCATAAAACTTTAAAGCGTTTCCACCCGTTGTCGTTTCGGGAGAACCAAACATCACACCAATTTTCATGCGAATTTGATTAATAAAGACAACCATACAGTTAGAGCGAAAAATTGCTGCGGTTAATTTTCGCAACGCTTTACTCATTAACCGAGCTTGCAATCCGGGTAAAGCATCACCCATTTCACCGTCAATTTCTGCTCGCGGTGTTAAAGCTGCGACAGAATCCACAACAAGCACATCAACTGCACCAGAACGAACTAACGTTTCTGTAATTTCCAATGCCTGTTCACCGGTATCTGGCTGAGAAATGAACAAATTTGCTAAATCAACACCAAGCTTACGCGCATAAATAGGATCAAGCGCATGCTCTGCATCAATAAAAGCACAAATCCCACCTCCTTTTTGTGCCTCAGCAATAGCATGTAGAGCCAATGTTGTTTTCCCAGAACTTTCTGGCCCGTAAATCTCAACAATACGTCCCTTCGGTAATCCACCAATCCCTAAAGCAATATCCAAGGATAACGACCCTGTTGGAACTGTTTCAATTTCAACAACCTGCTCTTTCTGCCCAAGACGCATAATCGAGCCTTTACCAAAAGAACGTTCAATTTGTGATAGAGCAGCATCGAGAGCTTTTGTTTTATCCACGATTATATCCTTGACTGATTCATAATAACCTAAAACTTAAGTATACACTGTACTTTTAATTTAACTAAAGTCTTGAGTTTAGACTTTCACAGACGATTTCCATTCCTCTCTCCACATTATGTCCATAACATTCATGACCATCACAATAAAGAATTGGCATTGCTTATCTTATGACATATAATAAACTCCAATAAAATAATATCTCTATGAGAGCATAGTTAACATATTTATATCTCTCTAGAAAAGGAACAATTTAAATTTAAACACAATGTTCTAAAGCCCTTCTGCTTATCCCTTTGATTAAGCACTTAAGAGACTAAGAATTCTCCTGCTATTGATCCCACAAAAACGCATCATCAATCAATTTCATACCCTATTGCATTGAAGAACAAAACGCCATTTTGTTGCATATTCATGCACTTGATTTAAGAAACATCTCTCAATGCTCCCAAGCCCACTTCGTGACAACACCTATAAATGTGGTATACTATAAACCCCTTTGGGCGCCACCATCTTTATACTAAAGAAGGAGTAAGCAGGCACCATCACACTATTTATCATCCCCCAATGTTGCGACAGCTCTCGGCACATGAGACGATTCATAAGAGGAATTTAGTTCTTTCTTGTACAGTTTTTATCACACGCTAATCTTGCTTATAACATGCAAGCGAATGATTTGATTGATTCAACAAATAACAGGCTTGAAATGAGAGAAATTTACGGTATCTGAGACTTTCATTCAACTTATGAAACAGTCCGTTATCATTATAAATAAATATATTATTTAATAAAAACCACAAAAATAAAGCAGCTTAAAAGTTGAATAACACATTTAAATTTGATAAAAAAATACGCACTTTTGAAGATATCAAAAAATCTCTACGAGCAATGCAATAAACGTCTAAAATATAAGCTAAATTACTCATACAATAACATAAGAGATAAAAATAAATCCAAGAACAACAAAAAACGTATTTCAACTCAAATTTTATTTTGATCTTTACGTTTTTTGCGCAATTGTTTCCACCACTCAAGACGTTTCACAATTTCACGCTCAAAGCCACGCTCAACTGGTTTATAATAACTCTGACGCCCAAGTTTTTCGGGAAAATATTCTTGTCCTGAAAAAGCGTCTGGTTCATCATGGTCATAACAATAACCATTTCCATACCCTTCCTCCTTCATAAATTTCGTAGAGGCATTAAGAATATGCTTAGGAGGTGATAAAGAGCCATTTTTGCGCGCACAACGCAGTGCTGCTTTATACGCGAGATATGTTGCATTTGACTTTGGCGCAGTTGCAACATAAAGACATGCTTGCGCCAAAGCCAATTCTCCTTCTGGTGATCCTAAATAATCATAGGCATCTTTTGCTGCATTACAAATGACAAGAGCCTGAGGATCCGCCAAACCAACATCTTCAACGGCCATACGAACCAATCTTCGCCCAATATAGAGAGGATCTTCACCAGCATCTAACATACGTGCCAAATAATAAAGCGCAGCATCAGGATCAGATCCACGAACGGATTTATGCAACGCTGAAATGAGATTATAATGCCCCTCTCGTCCTTTATCATAAATGGGCGCACGACGCTGAATAACTTTTTGCAAAGCAACAACATCAAGAATCTCTCCCAGTGGTACAATAGACCAAACTTCCTCTGCCAATGTTAACGCTACCCGGGCATCACCATCAGACATCTCTATCAAAACGTCTCTGGCATCGTTGTCCAAGGGAAGAATTTTTCCCTCCACTTCTTCAGCACGCCTCAAAAGCATGTCCAAACTTTCATGATCATGAGAAAGAAATGTTAAAACACGCGCACGCGAAAGAAGAGCAGCATTAAGTTCAAAAGAAGGATTTTCGGTTGTTGCACCTATAAGTACCACAGTACCATCTTCCATCACAGGAAGAAAACTATCCTGCTGTGCACGATTAAACCGATGAATTTCATCAACAAAGAGAAGTGTTTTATCCCCAGATATAAAACGCCTCTGCGCAACTTCAAAAATCTTTTTAAGTTCAGAAACTCCTGTAAAAATAGCAGAAACCTGTTCAAACGCGAAATTTGTTTCAAGTGCTAACAAACGTGCAACGGTTGTTTTTCCCGTCCCTGGAGGTCCCCAAAAAATCATCGACCCAATTGAGCCAGTTGCCACCATACGTGAAAGCAAACCATCCTCTCCAATCAAATGCTTTTGTCCCACAACATCATTGAGAGAACAAGGGCGCATTCTTTCTGCAAGTGGCTGATTTTTATTAACTTGCAAATCAAACGACGAAGTAAAAAAATCTTTTTTCAAAAAAAACCTCAACGAATAAATTGGCGAATATACATACCATCACGTTCATATTCCAATTGCCAAGTACGCGAACGAGCTTGCATAAGAACCTTTTTCAACTGATGAACTGTTTGAATTTTATGGCCATTTACAACACGTAGAATATCTCCTGACTGAAAAATTCCAGATGCATTGCTCATTTCATCAAGATTGGTAATCACAACCCCTTTTGCAGATATAGGAAGATGAAAACGTCGACTATTTTGCGGTGTTAAATCTAACACTTCAGCACCAGCAAGAGGACTGTCACCCGTAATTTTTTCAGCTTTTAAAAGTGCAGTTTCTGATATCGATGAAACTGTTATTTGTGTTTTTAAAGTTTTTCCATTTCGTAAATATTCCAAAGCAAGATTATGCCCAACGTCAGCTGTCATCAAACGATACCCAAGACTATCTGGACTATCAACGCGTACCCCCTGCACACTCAAAATAACATCACCTACTTTCAATCCAGCTTTTTCAGCCGGACTATCTTTGATAACTTCAATAATCAGAGCACCATAGGGACGTTCTAAACCTAAACCACCAGCAATATCAGCTGTAACATTTTGAAAAGAAGCCCCAATATAAGGCGGCACAAAATATTTTCCACCGCGTTTAACAGTATCAAGCATTACTTTTACAAGATTAACTGGAATAGCAAAACCAATCCCTACAGAACCACCGGAACGCGAATAAATAGCCGTATTAATTCCGATTAACTGACCTTTCATATCAATTAAAGCGCCACCAGAATTTCCTGGATTAATGGCTGCGTCTGTTTGAATAAAAAAGTCAAAATCAGAAATCCCAACACGTGTACGCGCTTGCGCTGAAACAATACCACTTGTAACTGTTTGACCAACACCAAAAGGATTACCAATAGCAAGAACAAGATCACCAACTTCAACAGAATCAGAATTTCCCAAAGAAAGAACAGGAAATTGAGCATCTTTTGCATCAACTTTAAGAATTGCAATATCAGTTGCTTCATCTTTGAGCACAATCTTACTCTCAAACTCCCGCCCATCAGAAAAAGCCACTTTAATTTCGCTTGCATCTTTAATGACGTGATAATTTGTAACAATCAGACCACGTGCATCAACAATCACCCCTGATCCTAATGACGATTGCTTGCGAACAGGAAATTTATTTTGAAAACGACCAAAAAATTGCTCAAAAAATGGATCGCCTTCAAAAGGTGATCGTGCTCTAATTTGTCGAGCTGCATAAATATTCACAACAGATGGAACAGTCTTTTTAACTAAAGGAGCAAATGAAAGAGTAATTTCTGTTTGTGTTTGAGGAACACGAGCATATACATGATCAAATGATATCTGCATCATAATTGCAAAAAAAATCCGCACCCAAAAAGAATACCTCATAATCCACTCCTTATAAAATCAGCACATTCTGTTGAAAATTAATAGAATTAAAAAACGCATCCCCGCAAATTAAGGATCTCTACTAATATTTCATAATAGAGAATAAAAACAACCTATTTGAACAATAAATATTATAAAAATAAGATAATTCAATATCCTATAATTTTCTCTCTGCACCTATTTCTCAACTAAAACAAACTTAAAATGCTCACAAAAAAACCGCCTAAGACAAGGCGGCCTTTAAAAATCCAACAGAATAAAAAAACTCTACAAAGATGTTCCCTTTTCACTCTCAGAAGCCTCCATGCGAGCACGATCCCCAGCACCCTTCGCTTCAACATCACGATCAACAAATTCTATAACAGCCATGGGCGCATTATCACCGGTACGAAACCCCGCTTTCATAATACGCAAATATCCACCGTTGCGTGATGCATAACGTGGCGCAAGCGTATCAAATAATTTTGCAACCTTTCCTGCATCACGAAGTGCTGCAATTGCTTGCCGACGTGCATGCAAACCACCACGCTTACCAAGAGTAACAAGTTTTTCAACAATAGGACGAATCTCTTTAGCCTTTGGAAGCGTTGTCACAATCTGCTCATGCTCAATCAACGAAGTTGCCATATTTGCAAACATCGCTTTACGGTGACTGGCAGTACGATTCAACTTGCGTCCTGACTTACTATGGCGCATAAGGCTTCTCCTTAAATTCTAATTTTAATATTGATCTTCATAGCGTTTTGCAAGATCATCAATGTTTTCAGGCGGCCACGCAGGAATTTCCATCCCAAGATGTAAACCCATACACGCCAAAACTTCTTTAATCTCATTCAACGATTTGCGACCAAAATTCGGTGTCCGAAGCATCTCAGATTCTGTTTTTTGAATCAGATCACCAATATAAACAATATTATCATTCTTAAGACAATTTGCCGAACGAACTGAAAGTTCTAATTCATCCACTTTTTTGAGAAGTGCAGGATTAAAAGAAAGCTCAGAATCAGCCTCTTCAATAGGCTCCTTCTGCGGCTCTTCAAAGTTAATAAATAACGATAATTGATCCTGAAGAATACGTGCTGCAAAAGCAACAGCATCCTCTCCATTAACAGCGCCGTTTGTTTCAATCGTTAAGGTCAATTTATCATAATCCAAAACTTGACCTTCACGCGTATTTTCCACCTTATAAGACACTCTACGAATTGGTGAATAAAGACTATCAATTGGAATAAGCCCTATACGCGCATCATCAACACAATTACGATCAGATGGAACATACCCCTTTCCTGTGTTGACAATAAATTCCATACGAATTTCAGCTTCTTCATCAAGAGTACAAATAACATGATCTGGATTTAGAATTTCCATATCCCCAACAGTACTGATATCTCCCGCTTTCACGACACCAGGACCCTCTTTATAAACGACGACACGTTTAGGCCCTTCTTCTTCCATACGAAGCGCAATTTCTTTTATATTCAAAATGATATCCGTAACATCCTCACGCACACCAGGAATCGATGAAAATTCATGTAAGACACCGTCAATCTGCACAGCAGTAATAGCAGCACCACGAAGCGAAGATAACAACACGCGACGAAGTGCATTGCCTAACGTCAAGCCAAAACCCCGTTCAAGAGGTTCAGCAATCACACTTATAATATTTGGATTATCATGCGCACATGATTCAACCTTATTGGGTTTAATAAGTTCCTGCCAGTTTTTCTGGATCATATTTTTATTCCCGTTCTTTAGTTCCGTTACCATTCAATCGTAACGACCAATGTGAACATCAGAGAAATCTCCGACAACAAAAAACAACACCCAATTAAACACGCCGCCTTTTCCGCGGACGACATCCATTATGAGGAATTGGTGTTACATCGCGAATAGAAGTAATGACAAAACCAACAGATTGCAATGCACGTAGAGCAGATTCACGCCCTGATCCAGGTCCACAAACTTCAACTTCCAAAGAACGCATACCATGCTCTTGCGCTTTTCTTGCACAATCCTCCGCAGCAACCTGAGCAGCAAAAGGTGTCGATTTACGTGCACCTTTAAACCCCTGAGCCCCCGCAGATGACCAAGCAATTGCATTACCCTGAGCATCAGTAATAGTAATCATTGTGTTATTAAATGTTGAATTAATATGCACAACACCTGACGAAATATTTTTACGTTCGCGACGACGAACACGTGTGGCTTCCTTGGCCATAATTTCCCTTTCAACGATCTCATCACTGCCGTAACATCAGCAGCTCCACCTTTTTTCCTTGTCAAATAAATTAAACAAGAAAAAGAATATATAAAGACCTTCCACAAAGGCTCTTATTTCTTCTTACCGGCAATTGCCTTAGCCGGTCCTTTACGCGTACGAGCATTCGTATGAGTCCGCTGTCCTCGGACAGGCAAAGACCGGCGATGACGCAATCCTCGATAACAACCAAGGTCCATCAAACGCTTAACATTCATAGCAACCTCACGACGAAGATCACCTTCAACTTGATAGCCCTGATCTATCGCCTCACGAATCTGCAACACCTCAGCATCTGAAAGTTCATGCACACGACGCCCCAAAGGAATGCCAACTCTTTCAATAATTTCTTGAGCAAATTTCGGTCCAATCCCGTGGATATATTGAAGCGCAATAATTACACGCTTATTTGTCGGGATATTGACGCCAGCAATACGAGCCACGCCTACTCTCCTTAGTTATTTTGACAAGTTGTTATAAAATACCTAGTATACCTTATAGAAAAAAATAGACTCAGAAAAACAATTCTTCCGAATCCTCTTATTTCGCTAAAATAAATTAAATTTGTTTGTGATAGATTTCATCTCAAAAGTCAACTCTTTTCATTTATTTCTAAAAAAAATCTCATGAAAGAAAACCTCTAATCATACGTGTCACTTCAGCAATACCAATCATTCCATCAATGACCTTCAACATTCCCCTCTCTGAATAAAATTTTGATAAAGGAGCTGTTTTTTCACGATATTCTACTAATCTTTTTGCAAAAGAAACAGGATTGTCATCTAAACGAACCTGTCCACCAGCCGCTATTGTTTCCTCAACGCGCTTTTTCATACGTTCGATCAACACGTCTTCATCCACACACAACTCAATAACAGCATCAAGCCGCATATTTTTTGACTCTAGTATCTGTTGTAACGCTTCTGCCTGCCCCACAGTTCGCGGATATCCATCCAAAACAAAACCGTTTACACAATCAGTTTCATCAATCCGATCTGATACGATTTGGTTAACAATACTATCAGTGACCAAAGCACCGGAACTTATAATAGCTTTAGCTTTTTTACCAATCTCCGTTTCTTTGGCAATCACCTCACGCAACATATCCCCTGTTGATAAATGAGGAATGTTATATTCCTCAGTCAACATTTTTGCTTGCGTACCTTTTCCCGCTCCAGGAGGACCTAAAAGAATAACTCTCATCGATTCCTTCTACCTCCACGAAGTTTTGATTTTTTTATCAACCCTTCATATTGGTGGGCAACAAGATGCCCCTGAATTTGAGCAACCGTATCAAGTGTAACAGTAACAACAATCAACAAGGATGTTCCCCCAAGATAAAAAGGAACCTGTAATGCAGATATCATAAATTCAGGTAACAAACAAACCAAGATAATATAAACAGCGCCCACAACAGTAATACGCGTCAAAACGTAATCAATATATTCGGCTGTACGCTCACCTGGACGGATCCCTGGAATAAAACCAGAATGTTTTTTCAACTGATCTGCAGTATCACTTGGATTAAACACAATAGCTGTATAAAAAAAGCAAAAAAACGCCATTAAAAATGCATAAACCATCATATAAAGTGGCTGTCCATGACCAAGAGCATAAGAAATCGCCTGAACCCATTGTGGCATTTTATCAGAAAAATTATTAATAGTGGCAGGTAATAATAATAAAGATGAAGCAAAAATAGGTGGAATAACACCAGCAGTATTCAACTTTAAAGGAAGATGCGACATATCTCCTTGAAACATTTGATTACCGACCTGACGTTTCGGGTACTGGATAAGAATTCGCCGTTGCGCACGCTCTATAAAAACAATAAGCCCAATAACCAAAACAGCAATAAGAACGATTCCTATTAAAAGAAAAGTTGATAAATCAGCCTGACTATGAGCTGTCAAAAGCTGAGCAAAAGTAGAAGGAAAGTTGGCTACAATCCCTGTAAAAATGATAAGAGAAACCCCATTACCAACACCACGTGACGTAATTTGCTCACCAAGCCACATGAGAAACATCGTTCCGCCAACAAGTGTAATAACAGAAGAAATGCGAAACATAAGACCTGGTTCTAAAACAATTTGAAGTCCCGTTCCGATACCGCTTTCAAGCGCAACCGCAATACCAAAAGCTTGTAGAATTGCCAATACTACTGTTACATAGCGCGTATATTGATTGATAACCTTACGACCTAATTCCCCTTCTTTTTTAAGAGTTTCCAAAGAAGGAATAATAGATGTTAACAATTGGACAATAATAGATGCCGATATATAAGGCATAATACCCAGCGCAAAAATAGCCATACGCCCAACGGCACCTCCAGCAAACATATTAAAGAGCCCTAATACACCCGACGCATGATGTTCAAATGTTTGCCGCAAAGCATCGATATTAATACCTGGAAGAGAGATATAAGTACCAAAGCGATATACAAGGAGCGCCGAAAGAGTAAACCAGATGCGTTTCTTTAATTCAGTTGCACGCGAAAAGGTACCGAAGTTTATATTGGAAGCAAATTGCTCTGCTGCTGATGCCATAAAACGTCTCCACTTCACACTCCAGTTCTTTAAATCACAGAAGTATAACCCTAAAATTCATATATGCATACATAAATAAATGCAGAATTTAAAAAATCTCCACAAAAGATCCCATAGAACAGATGTAATTCTTCTTTAGGTCTCTACTCATATTAAAAAAATTATTGAGCAATATCAGGAAAAATAACCTGGCCACCCACTTTTTCAATCTTAACACGAGCAGCTTGTGAAGCACCAGAAACATGAAAGGTAATCTTAGCCTTCAAATCACCATCAGAAAGAAGACGAACCCCATCTTTTTCACGACGAATAATACCTGCCTCTTTCAGAGCAATTATATCAACAGGCTTTTCAATATTCAACTTACCTTCATCAACGGCCAACTGAATACGTCCTAGCGAAACTTCATTATAGGTTTTGGCAAAGAAATTTCTAAATCCACGTTTTGGCAAACGACGATAGATAGGCATTTGCCCACCTTCAAAACCATTAAGAGAAACACCAGAACGCGACTTTTGCCCTTTTACACCACGACCACCAGTCTTACCCGTACCAGAACCAATACCACGCCCAACACGCTTACGATTTTTTGTTGCGCCTTCACAATCACGCAGTTCATTGAGTTTCATATCTAATACTCCTGCAACCCTTAACCTTCATCTATAACGCGAACAAGATGCCGAACCTGAGCAATCATACCCCGCACACAAAGTGTATCATCTAAAACGCGCCGACGACGCATTTTATTTAGTCCAAGCCCCTTTAAGGTTGCACGCTGAATCTGTGAGTTTCGAATAGGGCTTCCAATTTGCTCCACCGTGATAGTTTTACCACTCTGAGATTTTTTCTGAACCATTTCCTAATTCCTTTTCTGATAATCTCAGAAACTATCCTTCTAGGTCAACCAAATGGCGCCGACGCGCCTGCAAAGTCGAATATTTTATACCACGTTGAGCAGCAATATCCCTAGGATGCATTTGATGTTTCAATGCATCAAATGTCGCACGAACCATGTTATAAGGATTCGACGATCCTAATGATTTTGCAACGACATCCTGCATACCAAGAGCCTCAAAAATAGCACGCATCGGCCCCCCAGCAATAATACCAGTACCAGCAGAAGCCGAACGTAGCAAAACACGCCCAGCTCCATGACGACCTTCAAGATCATGATGCAATGTACGTCCAGACCGAAGCGGAACATAAATCATCCCACGTTTTGCAGATTCCGTTGCTTTACGAACGGCTTCTGGAACTTCACGGGCTTTACCATGTCCAAAACCCACACGCCCTTTTTGATCTCCAACGACAACAAGAGCAGCAAAACCAAAACGCCGACCACCCTTTACAACTTTAGCAACACGATTGATATGAACTAACCTATCGACAAATTCATTATCGCGTTCTTCTCTCTCACCACGTTCTTTTTGTGCCATTCCTCATTCCTTTTTCTTTTCCGGAAGCACCATAACAAAGTCCCTCATCAAACTAGAAGAACTTAAACGAAATACTCTAAACTCTCCTTACTCATTCATAAATAAGAAATTTTAGAAATTCAAACCACCTTCACGAGCAGCTTCAGCTAAAGCTTTGACTCGACCATGGTACACATACGCACCACGATCAAAAACCACCTCATTAACACCCGCCTGCTTCGCACGCTCAGCAATTAACTTACCAACAGCAAAAGCTGCTTTTTTATCAGCACCACTCTTTAACGACTTTTTTAAATCACTTTCAAGAGTAGAGGCTGAAACAAGTGTACGTCCCCGCAAATCATCGATAACTTGAGCATAAATGTTCTGATTTGAACGATAAACACTAAGCCGAGGACGATCGTGAGAAACCATTTTAATTCTACGACGAACACGCCTTGCACGACGTTGGATAATGTCCTTAGATGAAACCATAATACAAAATCCTTATTTCTTTTTACCTTCTTTACGGAAGATACGTTCATCTGCATGCTTAACACCTTTACCCTTATAAGGCTCAGGCCTACGATACTCACGAATCTCCGCTGCAACTTGTCCAACTTGCTGTTTATCAATTCCAGAAACAACTATTTCTGTTGGTTTAGGAACAGTTACAGTAACACCCGATGGAACTTTATAAACCACATCATGCGAAAAGCCTAGAGATAGTTGAACATCCTTACCCTGTAAAGCAGCACGATAACCAACCCCATTAATCTCCAACCTCTTTTCAAAACCATCTTTCACACCACAAAAAATGTTCTCAATCATTGAGCGCGACATACCCCATTTAGAACGCGCATCTTTTGACTGATCCCGCGGCATAACTGATATGATATTTTCCTCAAACTTGACTAAGACTTCATCATTGACGACGTAACTCAGTTCACCTTTTGGACCTTTTGCCTTAACCAGCTGACCTTCAACAGTAGCAGTAACTCCAGAAGGAATTGAAATGGGTTTCTTTCCAATACGAGACATTGTTCTAACCTACTTTTTCTTCCGTTTTCTTGACATAACTTAGAAAACACGACAAAGGAGTTCTCCACCAACATTCTGTTCACGCGCCTCATGATCTGCCATGACACCTTTAGGAGTCGATAAAATCGAAATACCAAGACCATTTGCCACCTGTGGAAGTGACTTAGCAGAAACATACACACGACGACCTGGCTTTGATACACGTGAAATCTCACGAATAGCAGCCAGCCCTTCAAAATACTTCAACTCGATTTCAATTTCAGCTTTCCCATCACCTAAATCAATTTGATTATATCCGCGAATATAACCTTCCGACTGAAGAACATCAAGAACGTGCGCACGAAGCTTCGAAGCTGGGGTAACTACTTTACCTTTTTTACGACCAAGCGCATTACGAATACGTGTTAACATATCACCAAGAGGATCTGACATAGACATTAAATAATCTCCTCTTACCAACTAGACTTTACAATACCAGGAATATGGCCAATAGAGCCAAGCTCACGCAACGCAATTCGCGACATTTTTAATTTACGATAATAAGCCCGCGGACGACCTGAAACCTCACAGCGATTACGAATACGAACTTTCGAAGAATTACGCGGCAACTCAGCCAACTGAACAGAAGCTTTAAAACGTTCTTCAAGAGAAACCTTCTGATCCATAACTATTGCTTTCAAACGTGCACGACGGGCAGCATAACGCTTTACCATCACCTCACGATGCTTATTTTTTTCAACGGCACTTACTTTGGCCATAATTTCACCTCACTACGTTTGCCGTTACGAACGAAAAGGAAAATTAAAAGCACGCAATAACTCACGAGCTTCATCATCCGTTTTTGCTGTCGTACAAACGATAATATCCATGCCCCAAATCTGATCAACTTTATCATAGTTGATTTCTGGAAACACAATGTGTTCTTTAATACCCATAGCAAAATTGCCACGACCATCAAAACTCTTTGGATTTAAACCACGAAAGTCACGAACCCGCGGAAGAGCAATCGTAACAAGACGATCTAAAAACTCAAACATACGATCTTTACGCAATGTAACTTTAGCCCCAAGAGGCATTCCTTCACGAACCTTAAAGGTCGCAATAGAATTACGCGCACGCGTAACAACAGCTTTCTGACCTGTTATTAGCCCTAAATCCTCAGCCGCAAGGGAAGGCTTCTTCGAATCAGCAGTTGCTTCGCCTATTCCCATATTTATTACAATTTTATCAATCCGCGGAATTTGCATTGCATTTCTGTAATTAAACTTCTCTTGAAGTGCTTTACGAATCACTTCAAAATAATGCACCTTCATACGCGGTATTTGTCTTTCCTCAGCCATTAATCAACTCTCCCGAACGCTTGGCAAAACGCACTTTATTACCATCTGCATTCATACGAAAACCTACACGTGTAGGCTTACCATCTTTAGGATCAGCAATCGCCAAATTAGACAGATGAATCGGAGCTTCTTTAGAAATAATTCCAGCTTCTTGCTTCTGCGTTTGACGTTGATGACGTTTAATCATATTAATCCCACGAACAAAAGCCTTATTCTCTTTTGGATTAACTTTAATTACTTCACCGCTACATCCTTTATCCTTACCGGATAAAACAACGACTTTATCACCTTTTCGAATCTTTTGCATAACATTTACTCCTTACAGAACTTCAGGAGCGAGCGAGATGATCTTCATATGATTCCTACCACGCAATTCGCGGGGAACAGGTCCAAAGATACGAGTGCCGATCGGCTCTTTTTTATTATCTACTAAAACCGCAGCATTACTATCAAAACGAATGACACTACCATCTGCGCGACGAATATCCTTAGCAGTACGAACCACAACAGCTTTCATAACATCACCTTTTTTAACACGGCCACGAGGAATAGCATCCTTAACCGAAACAACAATAATGTCACCGACCGAAGCATATTTCCGCTTTGAACCGCCTAACACCTTGATGCACATGACACGACGAGCACCAGAATTATCAGCAACGTCGAGGTTTGTTTGCATCTGAATCATGACTGGCCACCTTCTCTTAACACATATACCCGATTGTACCTTTTGTACACTCGGATTTGCCTGCCAAATAACGATAAAGCTATTGCCTTCAAATTTATCAATGATAAAAACATTGTTAAACTCTAAAACAATAAACTTAACCTATTACGCTACATTGTCTTTTACAACAATCCAACTTTTATCTTTCGAAATTGGTCTAGATTCTTGAATAGAAACTTGATCCCCAATCTTGAATTGGTTGTTTTCGTCATGCGCTTTATAATTTTTAGACTGCCGAACAGTCTTCTTAAGAAGCGGATGAGAATAACGGCGTTCAACTTTTACAACAACAGTTTTATCACTTTTGTCGCTAATAACAACACCCTGCAAAACGCGTTTAGGCATCTCTCATTTCCTTAAACCTTACTTTCACTTAATCTTTGACGAAGAAAAGTTTTAATACGCGCAATATCACGACGAACTTGTCTAACACGCGCAGTCTTTTCTAATTGACCTGTTGCTTTTTGAAAACGCAAATTAAATTGCTCTTTCTTTAACTTAGCCAATTCATCTTTTATTTGGTCGAGCGTTTGCGCCCGTAATTCTGTGGCTTTCATCGCTTAACCTCATTATTCAGCAATACGCTGGATGAAACGCGTTTTTATAGGCAACTTTGCAGCGCCTAATCTCAGCGCTTCACGTGCAACATCCTCCGGAACTCCATCAAGCTCAAACATGACGCGCCCAGGAGCAACACGTGCAGCCCAATAATCAACACTTCCCTTACCTTTACCCATGCGAACTTCAGTCGGTTTAGATGTAACCGGAAGATCTGGAAAAATGCGAATCCACACACGACCAGAACGCTTCATATAACGTGTAATCGCACGGCGCGCCGCTTCAATTTGACGAGCAGTAACCCGCTCCGGCTCAACAGCCTTCAAACCGTAGGCACCGAAATTCAAATCCGTACCACCCTTCGCAAAACCGTGAATACGGCCTTTGAACTGTTTACGGAACTTTGTGCGCTTTGGCTGCAACATTGTTCTCTACTCCAAATTTTAGTTCAATCTCAAAAACTAAGCATTTTCGCGGCGACGATTCGATGAAGAACCAGATTGATCAGCTTCCGTAGCACGACGCTCTGAAGCCATCGGATCATGCTCAAGAATCTCACCCTTAAAGACCCAAACTTTAATACCACAAATACCATAAGCGGTCTTAGCTTCTGCTGTACCGTAATCAACATCAGAACGCAAGGTATGAAGTGGAACACGACCTTCACGATACCATTCCATACGAGCAATTTCAGCACCACCAAGACGGCCAGAACAATTGATACGAATACCCTCCGCACCAAGACGCATAGCAGATTGAACAGCACGCTTCATTGCACGACGAAAAGCAACACGACGCTCTAACTGTTGAGCAATTGATTGCGCAATAATTGTCGCATCAATCTCCGGTTTACGAATCTCCACAATATTCAATGAAGTTTCAGCATCCGTCATTTCTGAGAGCTTACGACGAAGCTTTTCGATATCGGCACCCTTTTTACCAATAATCAAACCAGGACGTGCAGAATGAATCGTAATACGACACTTTTTATGAGGACGCTCAATAACAACCTTAGAAATAGCTGCCTGTTTAAGCTCCTCAAGCACATATGAACGAATTTTCAAATCCTCATGAAGAAGGCGCCCATATTCACCACTATCAGCATACCAACGAGAGTCCCAAGTCCGATTAACACCAAGACGAAGTCCTATTGGATTTATCTTCTGCCCCATTACGCGGCCTCCACTTTTTCGGTAACTTCACGAACAATAACAGTAAGATGCGAAAATGGACGTTCAATTCTACTAGCACGCCCTCGACCACGAACATGAAAGCGCTTCATCACTATCGACTTACCAACATAAGCTTCCGCCACAACAAGCGAATCAATATCAAGATCGTGGTTATTTTCTGCGTTTGCAATTGCTGATTCAAGCGTTTTTTTCACAGTAGCAGCAATACGCTTGCGTGAAAACATCAAATCAGCGAGCGCTACATTAACTCTTTTACCACGAATCATTGCAGCAACTAAATTAAGCTTCTGCGGACTAACACGAATTGTCCGCGTGACAGCTCTTGCTTCATTATCTTTAAGCTGGCGCAAAACTTTAGCTTTTCCCATTCCTACTTCCTCTTCGCTTTTTTATCGGCACCATGACCATAATAAGTCCTAGTAGGAGCGAACTCACCAAACTTATGCCCAACCATCTCTTCAGAAACAGAAACAGGAATATGCTTATTACCGTTGTAAACACCAAAAGTTAAACCAACAAATTGCGGTAAAATAGTAGAGCGACGGCTCCATATTTTTATAACTTCATTGCGCCCACTTGCACGTACCTTCTCTGCTTTACCAAGAAGATAGCCGTCAACAAACGGACCTTTCCACACTGAACGAACCACCTCAGACTACCTTTCTTATTTCTTGCGTTGATGACGCGTACGCATAATAAATTTATCAGTGGCTTTATTGGAGCGCGTACGCTTACCTTTTGTTGGTTTACCCCAAGGAGATACTGGATGGCGCCCCCCCGATGTACGACCTTCACCACCACCATGCGGATGATCAACGGGGTTCATAGCAACACCACGAACATGTGGACGCTTACCACGCCAACGTGACCGACCTGCCTTACCATCATTAATATTCCCATGATCAGGATTTGAAACAGCGCCAACGGTTGCAAAACAGCTACTAGGAACCAAACGCTGTTCACCAGAATTTAAACGAAGAATAGCCATACCCTGATCTCGTCCAACCAACTGCGCATAAGTACCTGCTGAACGTGCTATCTGCCCCCCTTTTCCTGGCTTCATCTCAACATTATGAATAATTGTGCCTACAGGCATATTACCAAGAGGCATAGCATTACCTGGTTTAACATCCACATTTAAACCAGCCATAACGGAATCACCAACCGCAAGACGCTGTGGCGCAAGAATATAACTCAATTGCCCATCCTCATAACGGATTAAAGCAATAAAAGCGGTACGATTAGGATCGTATTCTAAACGCTCAACTTTTGCTGAAACATCACGTTTAAGACGCTTAAAGTCGACAAACCGATAACTACGTTTATGTCCACCACCCTGAAAACGAGCAGTAACACGACCGCGATTATTGCGTCCACCCTTTGAAGATAAACCTTCAGTCAACATCTTTATAGGTTTTCCCTTATAAAGACAAGAACGTTCCACAATAACAAGCTGACGCTGCCCAGGTGTAGTTGGATTAAATTGCTTAAGTGCCATTATTCCTATCTCCGAGCCTCTTAAAGACCTGTCGAAACGTCGATAGTCTGACCACTGGCCAGAGTTACGATCGCTTTTTTGACATCACTCTGCCGACCAACTATACCTTTGAAACGCTTCACTTTACCCTTACGGACTATCGTGTTAACTGCTTTAACTTTTACGCTAAAAAGCGCTTCAATAGCAGCCTTAATCTCAGGCTTCGTCGCTTTCGGCGCGACATTAAAAGCAACTTGATTATATTCAGAAATCATAGTCGCCTTTTCAGTAATAACTGGACTAATAATTATATCATAATGGCGAAGATCTGTCATTTAAAACGCTCCTCAAGAGCCTCAACAGCTGCTTTTGACAAAACAAGTTTGCTGCGACGCAAAATATCATAAACATTAATTCCCTGAATCGGCAAAATGTCAATATTAGGAATATTAGAGGCTGCACGAAAAAAGTTAATATCAATCTCTTTACCACCAATCAAGAGAGCGTTATTAAATCCAAGCTTAGAAAAATGAGAAACAAGCATTTTCGTTTTAGCATCCTTAACAGTCAACTCATCCACAATAATTAAATCTTTTGCTTTTAATTTTGCAGATAAAGCAAGACGTAAGCCAAGAGCACGAATCTTTTTAGGAAGATCATGCGCATGGCTACGAGCCACCGGTCCATGTGCCTTACCCCCACCTCTAAACTGCGGTGCACGTGCAGATGAATGTCGAGCGCGCCCTGTTCCTTTCTGTTTAAACATTTTCGCCCCTGTTCGCGATACATCAGAACGACCTTGGGATTGATGACTTCCCTGCTGACGACGTGCAAGCTGCCAACGAACGACACGTTGCAAAATATCCTCACGCGGAACAAGATCAAAAATAGCTTCAGAAACCTTTACTTTGCCAGCTTCATTACCATCAAGAGTTTTAATTACAAGATCCATTATTAGGCTCCCTCAACTTC
This sequence comes from Bartonella sp. AS69XJJH, assembly GCF_042195585.1. NCBI lineage: Bacteria > Pseudomonadati > Pseudomonadota > Alphaproteobacteria > Hyphomicrobiales > Bartonellaceae > Bartonella > Bartonella sp. AS69XJJH. Next base: position 25,324 of record NZ_JBHIOO010000018.1, read on the forward strand.
AGAGGTTTCCATCACCGGAGTAACCATTTCCGTTTTCTCCTTCACAAGACGGCGAATACCAGCAGGCTTTGGAGCATTATCAGGAAGAGGCTTCTTCACAGCATCCCGTACCAAAATCCAAGAACCTTTAGAACCAGAAACAGCACCACGGACTAAAATTAAACCACGCTCACTATCCGTGGAAATAACTTCAATATTCTGTGTTGTTACACGCACTTGCCCCATATGGCCAGCCATTTTTTTACCCTTAAAAACTTTACCAGGATCTTGGCATTGCCCTGTAGAACCATGAGCACGATGTGTGATCGAGTTACCATGGGAAGCACGATGCCCACCAAAGTTATGTCGTTTCATAACACCAGCAAACCCCTTACCGATACTGGTACCAGTCACATCAACTCTTTGCCCTGGAACAAAATGTTCCACCGTAATTTCAGTACCAACATCAAGAAGATTGTCGGGACTCACACGAAACTCTGCTATTTTGGCTTTAGGCTCAACAGAAGCCTTAGCAAAATGTCCACGAAGAGCTTGTGAAGTATTCTTAACCTTAGCAAAGCCTACACCTAATTGAACAGCAGTATAACCATTCTTTTCAACTGTACGCTGAGCAACGACTTGACAATTCTCCAAACGAAGTACCGTCACCGGCACATGCTCACCAGCATCATTATAAATACGGGTCATGCCCAGCTTCTGTGCTATTACACCTGAACGCATCGGGTCTGTTCCTTCTGTCCTCAAACCTCAGAGCTTAATTTCTACATCCACACCAGCAGAAAGATCGAGCTTCATAAGCGCATCCACTGTTTGCGGCGTTGGATCAACAATATCAAGAAGACGTTTATGTGTCCGCATCTCAAACTGCTCACGACTCTTCTTATCAATATGCGGTCCACGATTAACCGTAAATTTCTCAATCCGCGTTGGAAGCGGAATGGGACCACGGACATTTGCACCGGTACGTTTAGCAGTCGATACAATCTCACGCGTCGACGTATCAAGAATTCTATGATCAAACGCTTTCAAGCGAATGCGAATATTTTGACTGTTCATGCTCTTTATTTCCCTGTTATACAAAGCGCCTTCAATAATAAAGGCACTCAACAAGCATTATTTATTCAATGATCTTAGAGACGATACCGGCACCAACAGTACGACCACCTTCACGAATAGCGAA
>NZ_JBHIOO010000019.1:0-23778 GCF_042195585.1 Bartonella sp. AS69XJJH
GAAAATGATATTCTTTTAACAGACCGTGAAAGTGCAAAATTGCTTCATATGAGTGTCTCAACATTCCGCCGTCATGTAACCAATGGATCTTTGCCAAAACCTTTAAAATTTGGTTTTTTATCGCGTTGGTTACAATCAGATCTTATCAATGTCATCGAGCAAGCAAAACAGCAACGTTATAACGACGCGGCATAAAAAGAAAACCTTGTCACGTAAGGACGGGACAAGGCTTTCTCAAGCTCATCAACCTGGTGCTTTATTTGGTGTAAATTCAAGGCTTTCTCTGCTGAAGCAAGACTTAAGGCTGGCATTCAAGTTGTTCTGAATGTTTTTTACAATAAGGGCTATTTAAGCGTCTCTCAACACTTCGCTGAGGCATGACAGCACCAGGACGACATATGGGAAGATTGTCCGATTTATGGTTTTCACACCATTCTTGTATTGTAAAGCTAGGGCGAAAACCTGATTGCGCCATACACATTTCAATACTGGCAAATTGATTCAAATCTAGCGCCACAACCTTATTAAGGTCCGGTACTCCACATTCTAAAAGTATTTTATTTCTCCATAATGCTGGAGAAAGTGAGGGAATTGAGTTAACACATCCAGTGATACTTAACAGAGCTATGCAACTCAATATTTTTAAGATTTTCTTCATTTTTCCCCTCTTTCAATGGATTTATTTACGATAAAACAGCTCGGAAGCTTGTTGATATTTTCTGTCACGACTGTTTAAAACAATGGTGAACAATGTTGAGATGACGAATTGAGAAAACAATCGCGCCATTCCAAGCAAAGGAACGGAGGGCGGATTGTTGGTCATCACAAACAAGACTTAAGGATAGCATTCATATTGTTCTGGATGCTTTTTACAAAAAGGGCTGTTTAAGCGCTTCTTGACACTGCGCCTCGGGATGACAGCACCAGGCTGACAAATGGGAAGGTTTTCCGCTTTATGATTTACACACCATCCCCCCCCCCTTTCTTCATAGCGGAATCCTGATTGAACCATGCAAGCATGAATTGTTGCTATTGCATTATTACTGAGCTTTCTACTTTCTGGAAATACATCATAAGGAGCTGGCATACCACATTCTAACAATGCTTTTTTTACCTCCAGCCTATCTGCTCCTGGCTTCTCCCAAGCAGTCAAGTATCCTGAAGGAGGCTTATTAAACTGACATCCAGCGATACTGAATAGAGTTACAGCACTTAATAATTTTAAGGTTTGTTTCATTTTTTACTCCATGATTTACTTGAAGGAACTTGTTCACGATGAGATGTGCCATAATTATATCTACACTTATTGCCCGCATCTCCAAGACAAGTATGGGAACTTATGGGATTCATGGTCACTCTCCACCATTCTGTCAAAACGTTACTACCAGCAGGTATTGTCTCGTAGGTATAGCCATTACCGCCAATAATTCTGCTTACAAAGTCATATCTATTCCCATCAAAACCAATAGTGGTTTGTTTGCCATCACTCACATAACCTAACAGACCGGATGCAACTAAAGCATTAAAGGCTGGTCCATAGAAATTGATATTCGTGTTTTCGTTAGCTATCCCGTGCACACCTTCTTGTTTGAAAGAATACAGCATATTCCCCAATGTCATGGTACCACGGCTATGTCCATAAAGTTCCAACCCTGTAATACCATGGCTATACACCAAATCTTTTGCTTCTTGTGTTGAATTGGTCAAACCCCAAAAGTTATTTTCCATAAACTTCTGATAGCCCGCGACCAAAAGTTCTGAGATAGCAGAATCCGCTTGGGGGAACACAACAAAATAAAGCGGATTATTTTTATCCTTCGCATGTTGCTCTGCATAAACAGCGGCTTCCTCTGGTGGAGTAAAGATGCCATTAAAGGACACATGCACCTTGCCATCAGCACCCTCTTGTAAATGCTGCTTTTCTTCATCCGTTAAATAATGAAACTTAGGGATAGGTTGTCCACGAGCGTCTTCTATAGGCTCCCCATTTGCATCTATTTCATAGAGTATATTACCCTTTTCATCACGGTCGACCACGGCGATGGGGTGCTCTTTGATAAACATGGTTTTATAGGAATCATCGCTGTATTTAAAACCTTCTTCTAAGAGTTGGGTTGCCATTTCACGGTTTTCATGGACGATTTGTTCCAACTTGCCTACATCGAGCTGTTGTACACCCTTATGGGCAGTGGCAGTATCACGATTAAGGGAGGCTATGGCTTGTTCCACGTCTTGTCCTGTCAATGCCTTCTGCCCTGCTTCATCAGTAATGACGATGGTGCCATCGCTAATGGCAGATTTGGTGTATCCTTCCTCTGAATCTTTAGCTTTTGAATGATCTAAGAGATTTTTAGCAATGTTTTTCCCGACACCATATTTGCCCTGATACATGGGACCACCCGCAGAAATGCTTAAACCTTGGCTGCTAGCTTTAGCATGCGCACTGTTGCTGATATCACTGGTGCTGATGCTTCCTGTGGTTAGGCTGTTTTTGTTCGCCGAGGCTGTGCTGGCAATGATGCCTCCGGTTAGGGTCGTTTTATCTTTAACGTTGATCTTAAAGCCGCCATCACCCGCTTTGATGCCTGATTGTTCCACAACACTATGATAATCGCTGGAGGATTTATCCTTGTTCAAGGAAATATTGGTTGTGGCTGTACCCTCCTTTTCTCGGCTATTATAACCAATGGAAAAAGAGTTTTGCTTGCTAGAACTTTGTCCAGTATCACTGCGGCTGGTAATGGCGAAATCACCCCCTACTTCCATTTCTACTTGATTTCCAGAAACCACGGCACCTGCCAATGTGGTGTTTGCCCCACTCGTGGTATGAACAGTGCCGGTGCCTATAATATGGCTGTTTTTGTGTTGAACTTCCTCACTGGAACCCTTACCTTTACCAAAAGAAGCATTCCCCATCCACCCTGTACCACTGGTACCATAACTATACCCAACATTCATCGAAGCGCTTTGGTTATGGTTTTGTGTGCTTTGCGTGTTTTGCGCACTTTCAAAGGTGATATCTTCACCTGCTTCCATAGTGATCTTTCCGCTCTGTGCATCATTTTCCAGCACATAGATTGGATTAGTACCAGCAATAATATCAGCGCCAACACCATGAATGCTGCCTTTGTGGGCTTGCATATTAACAGCGCGTCCGCCTTCTATTGTACCTGTTACCGCAGTAGAGGTCTGAACAGAGGCTTCTGCCTTCTCTGTCTTAAAGCCCACGGTTACGCTGGCAGAAACATCAGCAATATCACGAATAGACTGTTTATTTCCACCTTTCATCCCATTATAAAGACCTTTGCCTTTGCTATAGAGATCATAGCCTTTTAGACCAGCAATAAGACCATTGCCGATTTTGTGTTTTGTATCCCCATGACCAAAACGTTTGGCTGCATCCCTTACATCTTGTACGGCACCAAGAATGCCCACATTGACAGAGCCTGTCACACCAGCAAAAGACTTTTCATGCTTTTCTTTTGCGTTAGAGGTATCATAGCTTTCTGATAGGGTGATATTATTGCCAGCATCAATGTTGACATCACGATCCGCCGAAACATTGGCTGCTTGCATATTTACATATATTCGTCTCCATACCTTAAATAAAAAACCTATATCAAGGCGTTTTTTTCAAAGTGTGTTTAAATATTTTGATAATGGAGGCTGTTGTGAATAAACCAGTGTTTATAAAATCTGATGAAATTCTCTTAGTGATGTGCAAAAATGACGTGCAAAATCTCGCTAAATATGGAACTTTCTTCGAAGAAAAGGACATTATCAAATTTATCGACCAAGCCGATAATGCTGTTCAAATCTTGCGTATCGAACCTAAAACAAACCAGTGTGAAAATATCTCTGAAGTTATTGCCGAATTCTATCTTAAAGAATGTGAAGAGCAGTACTTAAATGAAAACATACCTCACGATTTTATTAAGCATAGTTCGGCATACGTTTTTTTTAGAAGAAATCGAACAGCAGCGATATGAAGATGAAACATACGGGACATCTGAACAGCAAAACCGTTTAACTCTTTGGGATGTCATTCCAAACTACCCTCACTATACAGAGCGTTTTTTAAAAGACGGCCCCCTTTTCAAAAAATTGACCACACAATGCAATGCCGTTCTTTTGCAAAGAACAACAAAGGCAGAGTCTAACTTAAAGGAGTAAAATCATAAAAAAGAAATACGAAATGACTGATGAAACAACCGAAATTGATGGCAAAACGCTCCGCCGCTTTCGTGCTTTAAAAGATTTTGGTTATATCTTTGGTAAGGTTAAAGCAGGTGATTTAGGCGGCTTTATAGAAAATGAATACAACTTAAGTCGTGAGGGCAACTGTTGGATTTGGCATGATGCCATATTTTTTGGCGATGCAAAAATTTACAACAATGCCAAGGTATTTGATAACTCAAAATTTTGTTATTTTGCAAATATTTATGAAAATGCAAGTGTTTATTGTAATGCAGAAGTGTATGGTAACGCAATAGTTTACAGAGCTTTAGAGGTTAGTGAAAGCAGTATTATCACAACGGACGAGAAGCAATAAATTATGTATGAATATGAAATTAACCCTACTTTGTGTTTGCAGTTAGTTGTGAGAAATACCTACAATCCAAGTAAACTTTGTATCACTATCTCTGGAGATAATGGCGAGCCCTATGTAGATGCCATAATTTCTAAAGACAAAGTAGAAGCTTTTTTGAGTGAAGATAATGTCGTGCAAATGGAACTTAAAAAATCGCAATACTTTGCATTCTCATACGAATTCAGACCGTTTGTGTGCACAGGATTTGACATGACACCACCAACCTCAGATAAATCTTTCATATTGACGCTATATTCTGATCCTTGTGCATATCTAAAATGCATTCCAATTGTTCGGATTGAAACGCTGTGCATGCTCAATGACCCGCATATAGCTATAGGCCAAGGCATGGTGGGATTCATCAATCACCAATGCATCAAGCAGCGGTAATGATGGCAAATTGCTCTCCCGCGATAGGGGTTGCACTATGGCAGAGGCCACTTGGCCATCCCAGCTTTTCTCATTCGCATTGAAAATACTGGTGGAAAGCGCTGAATTAACCCGTTTGAACTTGCCCTCATTTTGAAAGGTCAGCTCATCACAGTGAGCAAGCACACAGGCGCGTTTAATATCGCGTTCAAACATGTGTCCCAGCACTGCTGAAAGCATGATCGTCTTGCCTGCACCTGTTGGCGCAACTGCAAGCGTATTGCCGTGGGTATAGAGCGCATCAACTGTCTTGGAGACGAGCTCCTTTTGTCTTGGTCTGAGTAACATGCCGCTCTCTTAATCATTGTGCCCATAACAGCAGGTTGCTGGCAGAACTTGCAGATGCAGACCGATCTTTATTGTATTGAGCCGCAAAAGCTGCGCCGGATACAGCCCCCATCAGGGAAGCATACTCCTTATGATCCGGTGTGATGGACAGTTTGATGACGTTCTTGTCGTCACCGTTATGGTCTTTCTCTATATCGATGCGGGCTGCAAACTTGACACCATCCAGATCACCAAGGCCGTTGATACAGCGGGCATTCTGAGCAGCTGGAGAATTGTCCTTGTTGGACACGCCGCGAGACGCGTTCATAATCCCTTTGATAAACGTGCAACCAATATTGGCCCAATCCGGTCCTTTAGAACTATAAAGCCCAATCAAGCTCCAAATTTTGTGGCGGGCATATTTGCCTTCCAACACCACAAACTCACAGTTCAAATACACTGCGCCTGTGGTGTTACTGCGTGTCGCCCAGCCACCCGACGCATCATCATAGCCGCTGGGCTTAATGGTCATAAGAACCTTAGCCAGCGTTCCTTTGGGGATGACATCAAATCCGCTTTGATCATCTGCACTATTAAAATCGTTTCAACTCATTCTTGTCCTCCTTGTGTTTCGTTGTTTTGTTGGGAATCAGGGGTGCTGCTGGCAAACGCGTCCTGTTCAATTGAGAACATGAGGCGTTCGGCAGCAGGCTTAGTTTTGCCCACAATCTTTTGCATGAGGAGGCCAAGATGAGGCTCTTCCATCAGATCAAGACGACCAAAGCGGATCCTTGGCGGAGTATCCGGCATCACTGATGGTGTGGCTGATAAAGGCTCAAAATGACTTGCCTTCGGGGCTTATCATCTCAGTCATAGTGATGATCTGATCGACAATACTGGGTAGCTCTAATGCGGTTTTGCTGCCTTCAATTTTTGGCTGGAAGAAACGGCGATTAAAATCGTCGATCTTTTCGTCCAAAATGCCGACAAACCAGATATTCTTGCCGCGTGTGCGCTACAGATGCGTGAGCCACGCGATCATTTCCTGACCATGTAGGCCGTAGGCACCACGAGTACCAGGCTTTCCATTTTTGTCAGAAAATGCCTGCGGCTAGCCCTTGCACCAGTTAAAACACATACGTCCGCAATCGTGATGCTGTCGAAGATCGTGTCGTATCTATCAAGTGCTCCGGCATCACCATATTTGGTAGTGACGGCATCATAATGGGCTTGGCTATATGGCTGATCATCACGCAAGACAGGGTTCGGACCACCAATAAAAGCCGCAATATTGCGGCAGACCTGCCATGTGCGCGGACGAATGGTGTCGCCTTGCCAGCCTTTGATGGACAGATAGCCAGCCTCAAGATCAAAGAACAGCGTCTTTTCAGCGGGAAGCGTCCAGAGCAGTGATGTTTTGCCGATACCGCTTTTACCGAAGATGCACCCTTTGATGCCTTTGGTTTCTTTCAAACGTTCATCGGCTGAGATGATAGGAAGGCTCATTGGGCACCTCCTTTGCGGGAGAGTGCATCCACAATGTTTTCAGCGCCTAATGCACCTTTAGCACGCGCTTCTGTGTAAAGCTCACAGATGGCAGACAGGCGCTTATAAATGGCGCTTTGTTCTTTATCCAAAACCTGTATGGCAAACGCAATATCATCCAGAGTTGCCTCATGGATCGGTTTGATGGTATTTTCGGGAATAGCACCAAGCGCCAGAATTTGAATAAATGCCGGAACATGTTTGGCGTAGTAGCTGAATTTAATCAGTTTTTGTAACAATGATTTAAACATGAAACCTCCTTGATTTCGTGGGTTAAAAATTGCTCTTTGGTCATGTCGTCTCCGGCTGCTGGGTTCTGACGCCGCCCAAAGAGCAAAGCGGTCGCGGTATTTCCTGTTGGGGTCTTCTATTTCCGCGAGAACCCGGCATATTTTCTTGCCTTCAAGGAGTTACTTACCGAAATGGATCAAAAACTGTCGGAAGCTCAGTGCAGATATTCCGCAAAGCCACGTTCCTTCAGCGATCCGCGCAATTCGGACAGCGTCCCGTAGAGGGTTGAACGTGGGGTTTTTGTTTTTCGGGAGATTTCACTGATGCTGAGCGTCCGCAGATCAATCAGCAGCAACACCAGATGCGACGGCATCTGCTGAACAGCCTGTTCAAGGTCGATTTGAAGATCGCGGCTGGTCAGGTCTTCAGTTGTAGGGTCAGGCAAAGCATTATCTTCGCCGTCCTTATCCTCAAGCCATGCATCGAGTGAAAAGTTACTGATACGAGAGCCACGTTTTTGTGCGCGGGCTGCTTCAATCAGGCTGGCACATTTGTGGTTGAGGATGCGGTCAACAAAGGTCGACCATTTTGCTTTTTCGGGATCATAAGCCTTCTTTCGGGATATATAATCCAGCATGAGCTCTTGCTCGAGGTCCTCGACTTCTACGCCATGAATGGCTGAATGCCGCATCAGGCTGCGTGCGTGATAACGGACTTGGTTTACGACATAAGAATGAATGCCTTCATAGTTGTTTTTGCTCATGGTTTTGTCTCCAATTGCAGTTAGCCGCCACAAGGGCGGGTCAACTGGGACTGGCGAAAACTCACTGAAGGCGGGTGAAATGGGCCGTTTAAAGAGATACAAAAACAAAAAAAGCCCCGACATGCAGGGCTTTGGTGGAGGCAAATTTTTTTGAAAAAAATTTCAAGGTGTTCGGTGAAATTTCACCGAGGCGAGATTAGGCAAATCCAAAATACTTCAATTGCTCGCCCTAAATATCTGGAAATGATGTTTGCATATCTTGCAAGCTCTATTGACGTAGCTGCGTTCCATCCAATATGGCTCTTTTAATCTGCGGAGCAAGCTGATTCAGGCGCAATATCCGTGACATATAGGAGGTGTTGATTTTGCGTTGGCGCGACATGTCAACAATTGATTTGTAGCGTCCCGTATCAAGCAAGTTTTGCCAGTAATAGGCTTTGGCTGTCGTGAGAGTCTCATCCAGTTTAGAGGCTTTTTGAGGCGGGGTCTTTTGATAGAATTCGGGGAAAAATGAACATTTTTTACCACCGTATTTCTCGATCCGCATCAGCACCCGTATTGAAATCGTATTGTTCGCCATCATTTTTACGCATTTATCCATGCTTGCTCCTCCAGTTTCTTGGTTGAAATGCCTTGCAATCGCTTGTCTTGCTCATCCAATTCTCGCGCCAAACTCTCCATGCATGCAGCCATGATCCAAATGTCGACCAACCCATAATTCACAACGACTTTTTCAATCATCAGCTCAAAGATGCGCTGCTTTTCAGCTGGATAAAGCTCTTTCCAGATCGGAACGATGTCATTCAAATTGCTATAAACCTCATGCTCCGTAATGGACTCATCCTCTTTTTTTGGCTTCTCGCCATGTTTCCATGATCATCTCCGGCGAGGAAAAAACAGCTTGAAGCTGGTTCAAAATCAAAGATTCCATTTCGTTTGCGCTGACGTTACGAACTTTGCTGTAGTGTTCACAGGTGTAATAGTGATAAAGCCTGCCACCTTTTTTACGGGTATGGTTTGCTACCAATCCACATTCACATTCGCTGCACTTCAAAAGTCCCATCAAAATGGCCTTGGTTTTCTTCCACGTGATTGTGCCTCGTTTGATGGTGTTCTCTTTCACGGGTGGCGCGAACTTTATTCCATGTATCCATATCAATGATAGCTGGATGGCGGCCTTCGTAGATCTGGTCCTTATGTTTGATCTTGCCGATATAGATGGGGCTCTGAAGAATTTTATAGAGAACGCCTTTATCCAGTGCCTTGTCACCGATAACGCGTCCGTTTTAGTCGTACACTACTTACTGAGAACTCCCATGCGCGGCAGCATCTTTGCCATTTCTATGGGGGATTTGGTCATCAAAAACAGATCAAATATTTTACCGATGCCCTCAGCCTCATCTGGTTCAATTACGAGCTTGCGGTTTTTCACCACATAGCTCATAGGCGTAACACCGCCCATTCACATGCCTTTGCGTTTGGATACCGCCAATTTATGGCAGATACGTTCGCCGATAACTTCACGTTCAAACTAGGCAAAATGTTCAGTGTCAATCGGCCCATCGATGTGGTGGTGTTGAATTGCTGGGTAACAAAAACAAAAGACACTTTGTGTTCTTCAAACAGCTCAATCAACTTGGCAAAATCAGCCAAGGAGTGGGATAAGCGGTCAACCTTGTACAACAACGACCGTATCAATCAAGCCACTTTTGATGTCATCCATCAGGCGCTTTAAGTCCGGGCGATCCATATTGCCGCCTGTAAATCCGCCCTCATCATCGTTATCAGGAAGCTGAAACCAGTCTTCATGCTTTTGTGAGGCAATGTAGGATTCACAAGCCTCGCCGTTGGGAATCAAAGCTGCTGAACTCCATATCCAAGCCTTCTTCGGTTGATTTACGCGTATAAATCGCGCAGCGTTTTTTAGTGTAGTTTTGCTCAATGTTTGCTTTCTTGTGCTTTGTTGTTCAATCCGAAGAAAGCAGATCCTGACCAGCTGCTGCCTGTTATGGACAGCACAACTTTGGACAGGCTTTTGTATAGGCAGCCTGCATATTCATAACCTTCTTCTAAAATGGTGACCTGATATTCGATGCCTTTATATATTCAATGCCTTTATATTCCCGCACCAATTTGGTGCTGGGGATAGGCCGCCGATATTGTATCTTGCGCTTCGGCTTGCTACTTGTGCCTGATCCAAGTAGGTCATTGGCCTGCTGCTCGATCCGGTTCTCGATCTGCAGATCAACGCCGTAAGCAAGCTCTTGCAGGCGATAGGCCAACCTGCGGACAATATGGCTCTTATGACCAAACCGAGTAGCTCGTCCTGATACACATCTCGCCACAATGCTTTTAGGTCAGATAACGGCATGTTTTGGAGTGCAGCGACACGCGCCAGAAGTGTTTTATTCATCTGTTTCTCCTTGGTTTTTTGGTTCTTCGTCATGGGCATGAACGCTTGGAAAAACTCTGAAGTCTAATGAATTAGAGGGATGAGTTGCTACTTTCTGACAGTTAAAGCGCATCTTTCAACGCAGGATGCCAAATGCCAGTAAACGAGCCACTTCATTGCAGCGATCTCGTTCATTGATAAGGTTTGGGGAAAATGAAGACATCGGTGACCTGCTTGAAAATAATTTAGTCGTTCAAGGAGTTACTTACTGAAATGACTTGAAAATTGTCGGTTCAGTCAATGCTGTGCATTGAATCAAAGTAGGCTTGCGAATCAAAATAACCTAATTTATGCTAGACTTTTATTTAAATTGAAAGAAAGCTGTGGAGTAGCTGACAAACGCGTAGAATGCGTTTTTACAGGCTGTTGAACGCTTGAGATGTGCCATGGGGATATCCACCCACGGAAGTACAAGAGTTTGCTGTGGAATTGGGTGTGAAAGGACCCAGTGTGTTTGAAGGGCTCAAGAGACTGGAAGATAAAGGCTACATTCGCAGACAGGCGCGAAAAGCGCGATTCATCGAAATCCTTCACGCACAAACGTCATATAAAACCAATCTGACGGCTGTTTTTTTATTGGGGATGGTAGCAGCTTGCCAACCGATTCTTGCCCTTGAAAACTGGATTGGTCAGGTCATGATGCCAAGTAGTGTGCTGCACGGGAAATACTTTGCGCTCAAAGTACAAGGCGACAGTGTGATTGATGCTGACATTTTCAAGGGAGATTACGTTGTTGTGCACCAACAGCCAATTGCTAAAAACAGCGATATTGTTGGGGCTATGGTCAGCGAAGAAGCCACTGTAAAGCGGCTAACTATTGAAGGGGAGCATATTGAACTGCACCCTGAAAATCAGAAACTAAAACCCATCATCATAGGACAACAAGATGAACTTAAAATAATTGGGAAGGACTTACAAGTCTGCTCGGGCACGTCTGCTCGGGTGTTGACACTGAATCCCCCCCCCTGTAACGACGAAACAGAAGATTGGCGATGTCGAGATATAATCCAAAGGTATTCACAAATATAGACAGCTTAGGCGAATTGGACGCTGGGCTTCTTATTCAACTATTTAAAAAGTTTCCAAATTTTTTTAAGGCGCATGACATTAGTCTTGAAAATGGAGTGCTGAATTTTGAAGAGGTCACAAAAGCATTTATCTGCCCCAATGATAGTGTGCAGGATTCTGATGAAACCAATGAGTTAATGGAAGCACTGCAGCTGATAACAGAAATGTCTAGTCAGGATGCAATGGACTCTCTTTTACTGGCGGCTAAAAATCAAAATATTACGATTAATTATCAGCCAAACAGTTCTCCTGCGGATATTGCGCTTTATTGTTTTTTAAACCAAGAAAACCTTTTTCACACAGAGTATGCAAAGGCTTTAGTTAAAAATTACAGAGGTTTTAGCTTCTTCTGGGGAGATCAAGGACAAAAGCGAGATTTTCCAGTCGTATCTGAAGATATCATCACAGCACTACAGTCTGAACTCGATGAGTGGTTTGCCAGCAATAACCGCCTCAGAAATTGTCGGGTTTATATGTTTCCACAAGGTCATCGGGTTAGTATCGTGATCAAGTATGGAAAGCCTCTAAAGCGAGAGCTGAAGATGAAAGATGGCGAAACGCAGAGCATTTTTTATAATCCACAATGCCATGATCTGCTGATTTATAATTGTAACACTGACGACATCAGTGTGAGGACTGATGGGAAAAAAGGTCAGCTGCCAGAATATCTGCGCTGTATCGGGAAGCACATATTTGGCAATGAATCTTATTTTGCAGAAAAGAAAGTCTTTTCACTCGATAAATTGCGTGAAATCCAAACCAGCGCTCATAACTTTGCTTCTGTAGATGGCATAGAAGACGTCAGGCTCGTGGAATTACAATATGATTGGGGCGGTGAAATTGAGATTAGAAAATCTGGAAATCTTTTGGGTACATTAATAAGGAAAAATGGACTTGAGAGTACAAGCAAGGCAAATATCATTTACGCTAAGTTTAGTGTCTGTTTTGAAGGTAATAATACGCCGCGTAAGGTTGGTATTCGTTCCGGAAACCAAGCAACATTTGGTAGAGACGAAGACAGCTTGATTATTGAAGACTGGATCAATGATCAGCAATTAATTATTCCAAAAAATCCGAAAAAAGAGGCATCACAATATGTGGAAAAAGCTCGCGAATCTGCCTCGGCATGAACATAACTATGCATTTTTAGTCAGGCATTTTGGTGAAACGGATATAATTACATCGCTGTTTGATCGCACAACAGTTCTTGATGATAACCTTCATTGTGAAAGTGGGTATTGTTGCGGTAGGCGTATTTGTAAAATGCCTAACGGAAAATTGCTGGCCGTGTGCAATGATGATTCATCGAATTGTCCAGAATTAGAAATCTCAGATAACGACAGACGGATATTTTCTCTAAACTTGAAGAAAATAGCAAGTCTGATTGCTAATCTCACAAAAAACATATCTATTTTCAAACAAGATGTGCAAACTATTGAGGGCTCCTCAAGTTGTATAAGAGTTGGCTACTATATTCCTCGGGGCACCATTCGTTATCCAGTTTTCTTTGGAATCGACATTTACGATGGAGATCTGGAAAGCATAATCAACCATGTGATTGGACTTGACGAATCAGCCATTTTGCTTCTGCCGTCCATTGATAACATCGGACAAGCTAGAATTAATTCTATTCGTGCCAAAGGCTCAGATTTGATTGGATTACAAAATTTGCAAGGCGAGAATTGCTTGCTAGACGCTGAAAAAACTTTGCAGAGCTTTAACTCATTTTTTGCAAATATCAAAGACCCTGATCCTAAAATAGAATGTAAGAAATTTTCTAGCCCATCAAGTGCTTCATGGGATAAATTTATCTTTGAGTGGCAAGAAGAACAGCTTCTAAATGATGAGCGTACACAAAAGGCCCATAAGAGAGAGGTAATCATAGTCACCTGTGGTAATGAAACCCAACGCTATGAGCCAGCAGACCTTCATATGCTGAATAAGAAAACTAACGAGCCAAATTTACAGTGGGTATTGCTTACAAGCTTTATTAAAAAACAAGGCATTATAGGATGGAACGATCAGGTTGCCGTCAATAATATCAATATCAAAAATCTCAAAACACAAAAGAAGGAACTGATTAGGAAACTTAAAAAAGCCTTCCGGCAGAGCGAGGATCCTATACCTTTCGTTAAGAAGAAAGGTTATACGTGCCGTTTTACCTGCAGAGCTCCAGAAAACACGTTGTAAATGCTAGGCATAGACTGGTGCAAACTGGTCAATTGCCAACCCCTTGATTTCCCATGACTAAAAGTTGATTTCCCATAACTAAAAGCTCCCTACTTCGCTTTAAAGGGGCATATATAGGAGAAAAATTAGAGAAAAATGGGGGAGAGCTTTATAGAGGGTAAGTCAATTGCAAATGGCAAAAAAGCCCGCAAATGTTGGGCTTTTGAGGTTATGCCATTTCGAGCATAGACAAGTTCATTTTGTGTCAATTTCATTTTGTGTCAATGGCGGAGAGGAAGAGATTCGAACTCTCGAGAGCCTTTTGAGCCCTACTCCCTTAGCAGGGGAGCGCCTTCGACCACTCGGCCACCTCTCCAACAGAGAGGCATAAATGGTATCAACAGAAAGTTCAAGACATTTTCGATTTTTTTCCCAAATATCTGAATTTTTTTTCCTATTGAGCCCATAGGGATAAAAAATTAACAAAACAAAAATTGTGACTTTTTTACCACATTATCTCGAATAGTACATGTATACATTACAAAAAGGTAATTTCATATTTGAAACTCTAAAAAGATTAGTATAGCTAAGATAATAAGTGCCGCGTATTTTACTTATGTCTTTGCCCTTAATGCGTTAGGTAAATAATACTCTTTACAAGAAGATTAAACGGACCTCGGAGATCCCATATGAACATTAAATCCCTCTTTTTAAGCTCTACAGCAGCTTTTTTAGCAATTTCTGGAGCACATGCTGCTTCAACAGTTATCGCCGAACCCGAACCTGTAGAATATGTTCGCGTTTGTGATGCCTACGGAAAAGGATATTTTTATATCCCTGGAACAGAAACCTGCATGCGTTTATCAGGAAATGTTCGTACTGATTTTATAGGCGGTGATAATATCGATGCAACAACCGAAACTGAACTAAGAGACAAAAGAAAAACCTATGGCGCAGCATCACGGCTCACCCTTGTTTTTCAAGCAGCTTCTGAAACAGAAATGGGAACACTTCGTTCATATGCAAGAATTTTCTCAAGCTGGGGTGATGGTAGAGACAACGCTGCTGCAAGGCTTGCAGCCGCTTACATTGAACTTGGTGGTTTTCGCGTAGGTCTTGATGACACAATTTTCAACAGCTGGACTGGTGATTATGGAGATGTTCTCAATGATGACAGCATAGCGCCTGCGGGTACAACACGCACCAATTTTATTTCCTACACCTTTAGTGGTGACTCTGGTTTTTCTGCTATTATCGGCGCTGAATTAGGCAATAATGCAGATGCTCTTCCTGGAATAAGCGGATACTATATTGATAAAGATGATAAGCTTGTTCCTATCATGAAGGATACTCTTCCAAGTAAAGCAATTAAAAATTACACACCCAATGTGGTTTTGGGTATAAAGTTTATGCAAAAATGGGGTGGTTTTTCAGCGGTTGCAGCATATGATACTTACTACAAAAAGTGGGCTGGAAAAGTACGTGCAGATTTCAATATCAACGATCGTTTCAATCTATGGGTAATGGCTGGTTATAAAAATGGCCTTGATTACTACACAGTGAATGAAAATGATGAGTTATCACGACAAAGCACAACGATCTATGCAAACTGGGGTGGTAAATGGGCTGCTTGGGCAGGTGCCACTTACAAGCTTACGCCAAAAGCAAATTTGAATGCACAAGTTTCTTATAGTGCTGTAAAAACCTTTGCAACTTCTGTAAATATTGCATACACATTGGTTCCAGGATTTGTGATTACACCTGAATTAACCTATGTTAATTGGAATGATGATCGCATTGTGAAGGATCAAAATAATAATGAAAAGCATTTATTCAATAAAAAAAGTGCTCTTCAAGGTATGATCCGTTTACAGCGTTCATTCTAATCCTATTTAAGCTACAACTTTTGAAACCTAGCAACTTATGTTGCTAGGTTTTATTTTTAAAATGAAACATCATGAGCATCTTTCTTGATCCTTATTTTCTTGTCTTTTTGAAAAAAAATTACTGACTTTCACCAAAACATTCTCAGAAAATTAACCTGATGTGCTTGATAAGAACACTGCATACCTGGTGCTTACACATCAATTCAAACAATCTCTTGCTTGCCCTTTAAAGTGTAAGCAAACCCCTTCGCTTTATTACCAAATTAATCTTTCTTGGTAATTTATACCTAACCTTTGTTAATTGAGGTCATGATCTTCTCAGATAAATTCTGCACTGAACAAATAAAATATTGAAAAAACAAAACATCATTGTGTTTTTGATATGCATGAATGTGTCTTCTATTAACATCCTAAAACACAATACTTTACAACACTGCCTCGCATTAAAAAACTTAATTATCAATAAACATGTTGTCAAAATGATGCAAATATCCCCTAAAGCAGTAAAAGAGAAAATAGATATATATTCAAAAAATGAATTAACCTCTTCCCCATCTAAAGAATAGAGACTCCTATCAGTAGCAATCTATAAACGACCCTATTTTTCTTGAATCTGCATCACATTGATTTATAATGACAATTTGTTGTTTTACATGCTGAATGAGAGTCCAGAATAGCGTAAGATTCCCCATTTCAGAGCTATTCCATGTTTCAATCAACCAAAACCATTCACTTGTACACGACAAGCGGAAAGAGCCGTATGAATAAAAACGCGTAAAGAAAACCCTTTTATGAATCGTTTTAAGTTCCAAGGGCTGTAATAATATTGAGATAAGTGTACGACAGTGCTAGGCACTTTTATTAAGCATAAAAATGAGGATACACTTCATAGAGGATTTTAGATTATATTCTTTATAAACGCCACTGTAAAATATGTGTTGAGATACACACTAAAAGACATTTCTTTAAAACAAGCATGTAAATATACAATACAAGTTCATTTTGATTGAAGCGTTTTATCTTGCGTAAGGAACATGCCATTATACACGCAACATCTTGACTTTACTTGTTTTTAAAGGAAGCAAAATATAAGACAACAAAACAGTAAAATTTAATCTCTGCAAATCATAAAACATTCTATAGCGTTATTTTTTCATAAAACGCCTTATACCGTACATGAGATTTTTTACACGATTAATGCCATTTTTACATAAAGCCCATTGGCAAAAAGCAGCCTCTCTTGATAATAAAAAGGCTTACACGTCATCATAACCATATTTTCAATTAAAACACGTTGAATTCACGGAAAATATTTATCAACCAATGCATAAAGAATTGCTACTGTTTCAACATCTAGAATTCCATCATAATTTTCTTGACGAAAATGAAGTTGGAATGCGCGGATCAAATTTTTATATCCTGTTTGGGTACATGCAGCAGAAATGTCATATCCATAACATTTTAGCTTCGCCAAAACATCTTCTTTGGGCGGAAAATTCTTAGAGAATTGCTCTTGATAATGACTTTTTAGTTCATCATCATACCATGCTCCTATACCTGCCTTATAAAGTTCTCTCCATGGGAAAGCTGCTCCTGGATCACTTTTTCTTCCAATAGCAATATCACTATGTCCCACAACATCAGTTGGCATAATATCGGGATACCGTTGAAGAATATTCAATGCAAGTTCCTTAACGGCATCAATTTGTATTGGATTATAAGGAGGAAATATCCCCCCCTCATCATGATAAGCCATAAAATCAACTGTCTCTTCTGGAGACTCAGAATGACCAGTCGCTAAATTAACGATTTCAATCCCGATAGATGCATCATTGAGATGACTATGCCCAGCCCATGAACTCACACCCGCATGCCATGCACGCTCATTTTCATCAACCAGATTAAAAATACGCATGTCCTTAAAGCCTGCCTCACGATATGTCTGCTCTGAAGGATCAGGAACAAGATAGTGTGCACTAACCTTTTCTCCTGTAAGCGCCATAATCGAGGCTTTAAAATCAAGAGCCGTATAATGCATGACAAGAAAACGAACGCGACGATTAAAACTCTTGACAGAACGATAACTGTTGTAATCAATCTGATACATAAAAGCCCTTTCTTCTTTGCTAAAAAAGACCACTGCGCATCACAACAGATAGGACACGAACTGTTAAAAAATGCAATGAACTTGCTAAATACTAAGAATTACGCCTAAAATTTGTTCATCAAAAACATTGACACTCTTATCAACAATTAAGACACATTTTTATTTCTCTCCCACACACGTGTAAAATATTTTTAACCACATTCACAAACACGCCGCATTAAATATTTTCCCAAACACATTCCTACAAATTACCAATCGAAAGGAAAACAAAAGCGTAAAATGATCACTCCTTAAATTTTCACGTCTTACAGAAAAAATAGTTCTTCCTGTTATCAAATTGAAAAATACCGCCTCTCGGAAGCGAATACCCAACGGATCGTGCAATCACACAAAAAATTAAAGGAAAAATTTTATGTACTCTTTACAATAATTTATTATCAGATAACTGAATGGCATATATTCGCAATAAACTAGATATGTTTTTCAATAAAATTTGCAAAGCCTTCCTGTAAATGACACGACTTCTTGTCTTTTCACAACATTGCTTTTTGATTTACAAAGAATCTCAATTATTTACAATGCTTGAGGCACATGAAGTCTCTCAATTCCTTGTCATCAGCTCTATGAAAGATAACATCTTGATTTATAATAATAATTAATCATTATAAATATTGAATGTAGCGAGCCTAATATCGTAAAATTTTTCTTAATCTTGAATCAATCAAAGTCATTTAATTACACATCAAAAGAAAGTTTAAGCTATAGATAAAAACCACTTAAGAAAAGGATCAAAATACTTCTTATATAGAATGTTCAATAATTGGAGCAATATTTTTACGTCTTCATAGAGGTTCATTTGCTTTTCTCAGTTTGCAAAACTCTTTTTAAAACCAACCAAGCTGCATATTCTTGTAAGACAGCACCTAAAAGTGGTCGCGTATAGGGAAAAGTTACACGATCATCACCATAACCTTTCATCCGTATAATCATCGTGGCATGTCCAAGGCTTTCTTCTTGATTTTCTAATGTCTCCAACGAAGGCTCTAGGCTCACTTCAACCTCAAGCTTTGGAATATTTTGTGCACTTTTTTCTATGGGCTGAAAATATTTTAAAAGCCGCGGATCACTAGAAAACCAATGAACTTCTGCATATATCGCTAATTGTTTAGAAGCAGTAGTAACTTCTGCACCAACCAAATAGGGGTGAAAATGATTTTCAAATTCTTCCACGAAATGTTGTTCCAAGGGCGCTTCTGATTGACCAACAAGCTGTACAAGAACATAAGGGCTTTTCCATAAAAAATGCCGTTCGAAGGGTTCATTTTCAAAATGATCATCAACCCACTGCGCAATGGTACTTTCATCAATTCCAATCAAAGTCCATGCATACTCCGCACGCGATACAAAAGAATATTTCTTCTCATTATGTTCTAAATAATTCTCTAAAAGCGCAAGAGCCTGTGATGGCGGACCAGGCAAAACAACAAGCGTACTTCCATCGCAAGAAAGATAAAACCCCGGTGCTGTACCTGTAGGATTATCAAGCACGATTGCTGTCTTAGGAAACAATGCTTGACGCGCATTACTCTTATCCACCAAAATCCCTAATCGTTGTAATTGACCTTTTATTGTTTGCCAAACATCTTCATGATGTACCAAAGGCTGCTTTACAGCTTGAGAAACCGCATCCCGTGTTATGTCATCTGATGTTGGTCCCAATCCCCCGCTGATAATGATAAGATCTTCTTGTCCAAGACAAGAAACAACAGTCTCACTGATTTGCTGTAATTGATCAGCACAGACAAAATGACGTGTGACTTGAATATTTCTCTTGTTTAAGCTTTGGCTTAAATCTTGTAAATTCGTATTCAAATATTGTCCTGAAAGGAGTTCATCACCAACGGTAATAATCGCCGCCCGACAAACAGAGACAGAATTCACAAGAGAATTGCGAACAGCTTCAGCCATTTGACGCGTAGAGGCGCCCCCTCCAAGATCATAAGGTACAGTTTTTCCAGCACGAATAACCTGATCAACACTCTCAGATAATTGTTTTGCTGCATCTTTAAAGCCTAAATGCTCTAAGAGTAAAGCCGTGGTATAAAGCATGGCAGAAGGATTTGCTTTATTTTGTCCAGCAATACGTGGTGCGCTTCCATGAACAGGTTCAAAATAAGCCATTTTACTTCCCACATTTGCTTGAGATGCAAGCCCCAATCCCCCCATTATCCCAGAGCTAAGGTCAGAGAGAATATTGCCAAACATATTTTCAGCAACAATCACACCAAACTGCTCTGGCTTTGTTGCAATCCACAAAGCAACCGCGTCAACATTATGAATATCTGCTTCAATTTCCGGATAGTTTTGCGCAATCTTCTCAAAAATTTCTCGAGAAAATTGACCACTTTCCCACATAACATTTGGCTTATCAGCGAAAGTAACCCGCCTAAAGCCATATTTGCTTGCATAAGAAAAAGCGTATTCAAATAACCGCTCTAAACCAAAGCGTGTCTGCAAACGAACTGTCCACGCAGCTTCCTCTAGCCCATATTTTGTTAAATTTGGATGTTTTAGCCAAACGGCTGTTTCAGGAGAAATACCCCGAAAATCCAATCCAGCATAAAGGCCTTCACTATTTTCTCTGATAACACAAAAATGAAAAGGTTTTCTCGGACCAAAGATGTATCTTACAGGGCGTATATTCGCAAACAACCCTAATTTTTGGCGAAGTTGAAGCACGGGAGAAACATAAGAAAGTCCTTTCTCCCTTAAATATGGTGCAAGTTCTTTTAAAGCCTCTTCTTTTCCTTTGCTGGTCACAGCCCCAAGTAAAACAGCATCACTTTCAGCAATTTTTTGCCAAGTCGCTTGAGGGACAGAATCTCCTTCCTGTTTCCAACATTCAAAACCAATATCGCCATAAGTTAATTCAATCGGCAATTGAAATTGCTCTAAGACCATCAGCGCAGCATTACAAACCTCTGGTCCTATCCCATCACCAGGTAACACAAGAACTTTCTTTTTCATAATCCCTCCATCCACTCATCAATGACTGCATTCGTCATAGTAGGATTATCCTCCCACAAACGCGTAGCAGCACCAGAGATAATCTTATATTCATGGTTCAGATTATGACTTTTCGTCTGATTATCTAGCGTTGCAAGTTGCGACTTTTCTCCCACTAAAGCTAAAAACTTCCCCTTATACTTAACTATTTCATCTCTAGCATCTATTTCTAATAAGAGTTTAAACCCTCTTGTCATGCGTTCAATTGCCACGCTTTTTTGTTTATCGGGAATCTCCAATAAAACTCTTTTTTTCAGAATACCAGAAGGATGCATAAAACCATTGAGTATTTCCAAAGCCCCAGACAAATCATTATTTTCTAAGTAAACAAGAATATCTCCAAGGCGCCGTTTCAAAACCTTATCAGGATAGCCAGGTGCATTCACAGCAAGTACAGCTTGAACATTGGGAAGCCGTGCTGCCAATATTTGTACCAATGTTCCAGCCATCGAAAATCCCACAAGCACTGCGGGTTCTTTAAAATAGCTTTTAAGTTTTTCTGCCATAAAAGATAAAATATCTACAGCAGAATGATTGAGAACATAAGAACTCTTAGGAAAAAGAGAAAGGGTATCCAGCAGAGTGACTGGAAATCCTTTTGATAAGCATCGCTTTGTCAATGGAGAACAAAAAACACCACCATCCCAAATTGGCATTACAGGAGAAAGAATAATAATAGGAAGTCCCATTGATCAATTCCTCCCCTTATTTAAAACATGCATTAGAGCCAGAACTTTTCCTACCCAATATAATGAAAATATGTTGAAATTCTATGCTCATATTCTCCCCTCATAATAATCGATTTGTTAAACTCAAACCTAAGCTTGTAACAAATTTTAAATCCACTTAATCCAGAAACTTAATAAAAAAAATTCATCTAATGTACAGGTACCCCATTCGTAAAAAACATCAAAAGCATTTCCGCATAATACTTTCTTTTTATCATTTCACTCAGTTTATTTCTGAAGTCATAAAATGACGCGCTTTGCAAATATAAATGATAAAACCAATCGCGCAACACACAGCTAACAAAGTTGCCATAGCCCGTGGGCTATGGCCAGATATCTTTCCGATAACCGCTGCACTTAGTGCCGCACTTCCTAATTGCAAAGATCCCATGACACCAGAAGCCGCTCCAGCAGCTTTCGGATGCGATGAAATAGCCAACGCCGTTCCTAAAGGCAATAAAAAACCATTTCCAAAAGTAAGAACAGCAATAGCCATAAAACTTGTCACAAGGGGCCATGGGCTTAGATACATTTGCAAAGCAAACAGCACACCACCTATCACAAAAATAATGTACCCTCTGCCCACAGTTTTTTCCATAGACTCGCGTTCAAAAAACCATCGCGCCAAAAGATTTCCCAAAATATAGGGCAATGAGACACCAATATAGCTATAACTAATGTGTATCGGTGATAACCCCAAAGTCGTGAGTAAAAAAGGCGACTCCACAATATAAGCAAAATAGGCAGCGTAAGAAAAACACGGAATAAGTGCATAAAAAATAAATTGTTTATTTCTGAGGACACCTAAATATGCCTTCATAAATCCTACCGGAGAAAAATGCTGCCGCTTCTGAAGAGGTAGAGTTTCGGTTAGCACAAAACAACACAGCAAAATGGTCAAAAATATAAAAAAGCTTAAAAAGATAAAAGTTGACTGCCAATGAAAAGCTTGTATCAAAAGTCCACCAATGAAAGGTGCAAGTGCTGGTGACATTCCAATAAAAGGGAAAACAATCAAATAAAGTTTTCCAGCCGCTTTTTTATCCAATAAATCATTGATAATTGCACGACTTAAGACAAGTCCCGCACAAGCACCAAGACCTTGCAAAAAACGTAACACAAGAAAAGCGTGAATATGAACCGTATAAATCACACCAAGTGTCGTAAACAACCACAAGAATAAGCCCAATAGAAGTGTTTTTTTACGCCCAAAATTATCACTCAGCGGCCCATAAATGAGCTGTCCAAGTGCTAATGCCAACAAAAAAACTGCCACAGCACTCTGAATTTGAGATTGTGTCACTTGATAATATTGACGCATCTCTCCCAGTGCTGGTAAAAAAATATCGGTAGAAATCAAACCTCCTGTTGATAAACACACGATAAGTACAATGAATAGCAAGTTATATTTATGAATCATAAAGAAAATCACACTTTTTAGGTAATTATTAAATAGTATTTAGTTAAATATAAAAAAATATAATTATATTTTATGCTTATATATGCAAATAATAGTTATTAAAAGTTTTATTATTTTACTTTATAAAAATATTACTTTTCTTATAGACAGCATTTTGTTTTACAAATTTTATGAGCTAAAAAGTTATCCCCTAAATAAGCTCTCCTGTACAAACACTTTGCTATAACACACATCAGCCTTTTTCATAGATATCATAGGTAAAATACACTGGTATTACATACCCTCCCCGCGACAACAATGGTATTTTTATACAATATCAAGTAAAATGAATCTACAAAATTCAAGGAAGAAAAACGGTCTATTAACGGCCCTACTCCAAAATTGCGACCATACAAAGCCCACTTCTAACACAACAATGAGCTATGAAGAAGACCCTCTTAACACAAATCAATTGTGTAAAAAATCTTGATCTATTCTCTATACCATAAAATATAATGCCTTCTCTGCAAGCCAACTCACAACTAAATATATCTTACTCATTCCATGAAACTCTTCACCTAAAATAAATAGCAAAAAATTATCGTGTAACATATTAACAACTATGATGTCATAACACTTCAATAAGCTTTTTCTTTAACTTAATCCATGATCTCTTATAATATTCTGCATTGAACATTATTGATAGTTATTTTTATCTTCAAATGCGCCTTCTAATCTCATTTTATAAATATTCTTCCCATAAGAACAGTAACACTTTTATAAAAATAAGCAGATATACCCCTTACTTTATAAGCTAGAAACCAATAAACGATAGTATTCAATTTTTTTAAATTATTCTCTTACATGAGAGATTCGATGATAATATCATACGGATAGCCTGCCTTTTTCAGGTATAAGTAAGATATTTTGGATTGTATAACCCCATTTTACTTCTCATAACAAACATTTGTTTAAAGTATTTTCCTATCCCTTTTTGGCGGCTCTTTATCCCTTTTGGAACATAATTGGCAAAAAGACATTGTATCTCCAGCATATTCAAGGAGATAAAACATGGAA
>NZ_JBHIOO010000020.1:0-23070 GCF_042195585.1 Bartonella sp. AS69XJJH
CGGACAGTATTATACCACACCAGAAAATGCGGATTTTAGTACCAAAGCGCAGGTGAAAGCTTGGGTTTATGGGGGTGCTATTCCGAAAAGCGTTCTCAATTACGAACCTCTTATAGATGAGATCAATAAAGGTGTAAAAAAACTATCAGAAGTTGCTTGATTTTTAAGAACATGACCTCTAGGTGTGAAGAAAGATGGGCTAAGTATTTCTAAAAATGCCCTACTTGCTCTAAAGGTAAAATATGTGGGATTGGGCTGTTATGCCGAGCTTGCCACAAATCATGCTTTTGTTGCAATTTAAGCCAGAATTCCGCATCATTTAAACCCGCTTTTTCTAACCGTAAAGCTAAGTTAATGCTAATCGCTGCATGACAGTTTAAGACGCGGGATAAAGTTAAACGTGCAACGCCAAGACGATTTGCAGCTTCTGTTACTGTTAACCCTAATTCATCAAGCAATTCTTCTTTCAAAATGCCGCCAGGGTGTGGAGGATTGTACATCATAATAACACCTCAAAACTCAATGGTAATCTTGATAATCAACCAGTTCAACGTCTGTCCCAATAAAACGAAAGGTAACACGCCAATTTGCATTGACACGCATTGACCAGTAACCTTTTAAATCGCCTGTAAGCGCATGTAGACGATACGATTTAAGAGTAACTTGTTCAGGCGCGGATATTGTATCTAAAATTACTAAAATGTTTGCTAATTTTTTAGCATGCGCGGGTTGTATGCCTTTGCAAACTCCTCTTTCAAAGAATAATTTCAACCCTTTATGCTTAAAACTAACGATTGCCATATATACCCTCTTGATACTTGCTACTATACACCATGCATTTATGTCAATTGATATTTATCAAAGAGCGCCTTAAAACATAATTTTATATGTTAAAAAACAATAATATCATTTTGAAATAATTGAAAAAATAAGCAAATCATGCTAAGATTTTCTATGTATTAAAATATAAATTTAAGGTAAGAAAAAACATGCTAAATAAAGTGATGTTAATAGGGCGTTTAGGTGCTGATCCCGAAAGCAAAACAATGAATTCTGGAGCAGAAATAGTCAATTTTAGTATAGCGACTTCTGAGAGCTACACAGATAAAAATACCCATCAAAAAGTAGAGAAAACAGAATGGCATTCCGTGGTGATTTTTAATCCACATTTGGCAAAAATTGCTCTTCAGTATCTCAACAAAGGTTCAAAGGTTTACATAGAAGGCAAATTACAAACACGCAAATGGCAAGATAAAAATGGGCATGACCGTTACACAACAGAGATTGTTTTACCGCAATTCAAAGGCGAGTTGTATTTGCTTGATGCAAAAAAAGAGCAATCCGCCCCTTCACCCATTACTTCTCAAAGTTATGCTATCGCTTCAGGGGCTGCTGATCATAGTGCATCTCTTAATGACAGCATGCCATTTTGATTGAAAAAATACGACAAAAACAAAAAACGTGAATGTTCACAGATTAGGGGATGTATGAAAAAGAAAGATGCTTACATTTCAGAAGTGAAAGTACGTCAAGATCCTGTTAATCAATTGGCAATTGAAATGCGTGCTAAACGCTTTGGTTTGACTATTGAAGAGGCTAAAAATCCGCTTGCTGGTACTTATGTGGGGCGGCTGTGTTTGCAAGGCGTGCTTACTCAAGACCAGTATGATGCAGCGCAAAAATATCTTGAAGTAAAAAATGACTATTTGTGTGCAAAAGGTTTACCAAGCGCTGTTTATGATGAAATACCATCATCTTCTGATGACAAAGCAAGAGAAAAATGGGTTGAATTTGCAACAGAACAGTTTTCTAATATGCAAGAGGCGATAAAAGAAACACAACATCTCTATAGACAGTATAATCTTTATGCAGCAATACAATATATTGTTGTAGAAGACCAAATGTTACCACATCTTGTGAATTCATTGCGGGTCGCTCTTAACGCGCTTCATAAATATTTTGACAGAAAAACTAAATGGTAAATGTTTGTTATAATGTTTCAAAGGCAGTTGATTGCTCTTCTGATATTTCGGCTATAAATACTGCGTGAGAAAAGCTAAATAATATATATACGAATAGCTCAAAGAATGCGATATAGAATACAATACCCATAGAGAGGTTTTCGCGAAACTGAATCCAGAGAAGCATTGTTTGTAGTAAAAATGAAACAGGTAGCGCTTGTATTCTATATTGGATTGGTGCCATACAGACTGTAAGGGGAAGAGTAAGCATTAAAATAATTGTCCCTAACAAATAAGGGGCAAAAGAGCGGGGGAAAAACGTAGCAATGATGTACCCTGTAGAAAACATAATTATAAAGGTAACCACTGCTGTGAAATAGGAGAGTGCCATAAGGCGTAAGAATAAAAATAAGCTGCGTTTAGCAAAACGAAAGTAATAATTTATCGTTTTTTCTCCGTTTTTTTTCTTAATCGCTTTATGTTCTCTAAATCTTTCTCGTTTCTCAATTATTTCGTTCCATTTGCTTTTATCCTTTGTAAAAGCATAATCGATAGTTTCTAACGTTGGCAGTATTATTGTTAATAGTATTTTTCCTACTAAATTTAAGAACTCTTTTAGAGTTTCAAGTATGCCTCCTAGAAATAATCCAATGCCGTAAATTACTAATATAATAATATCAATTAATATTGGGATTATTAAGATAAGGATTACAATTCCTATAATAAACCACATTTTCTCCCCCTTTTTATTAATTATTAATCATAGTATTGAATTTTTAATTGATTTTTTTCTCAACCAGATTCATTCTGTTTTTCCATTATCATTATCTGTTTCTGTTGTTGCCAAAGCTTTTCGTATAATTCCTCAATTATTTTCTCTTGTTCCTTAATCGCTTTGTAGTGTCTATCGACCATCCTACTGTTTTCCTTAACTGCTTCGTTTCGTTGTATAATCGCTTTATTAATTTTTTCATTCTCATAATCAAACGCCATCTGAGAGTATTCGACTAAGCGATCATGTTCCAAATTTGCTATTATTCCTAGGTAATTTCTCCAAGCAAACAACAAAATTGCTACCACTAATAAAGAGTTTCTTGAAAATTCAAGATACCAAAGCACCCCGAGTACTATGACTAATAAAAGAGTACCTTGAAATTCTGTATTCCGACCATTCTCTGCTTCTTCCCGCATGTCAGAGACTATAGCCCATAGGATGAGTATACCCACTATTACTATGACAATATCACGCATTGTTCTCCCCCGCTTTTTGCTAATCAATAACTTTGTGTTCCCGTATAATTGATTCGTTTAGAGGATACAATTGTGAGTGGTTGGTTGTTAAAGACACTAGATTTAGGTGAAAAAATAAAAAATACACAATATTGTGATTTTTTTGTTGACAGGATATGAAAAATAGTGTTTTATGGCGTTGCTGTACTAGTCGAATTGCGTCTAGAATTACGGTAAAGGTATAACCTTTCTTATAAGTTTATCTGATTGTTCAGAGCCCTGCTTTTGCGGGGTTTTTTTATTGTCTTGTTTACAAAAAGAAACACACATGAAAACCACTGAAAAACTTGCAAAAAGAACGCCCCCAAAGGCAGGTCAAGGGCGGGTAAAAGGCGTGCCAAATAAAACGACACGTATTTTGAAAGAAGCAGTGCTTAAGGCAGCAGAGCGCGCTGGTAAGAAATATGGTGATGATGGTTTGGTCTCTTATCTCGAAAAACAGGCAATCAAATGCCCCGCTGCTTATTTGGCATTGTTGGGGAAGATTTTGCCTCTTCAAGTGACAGGGGAAGATGGCGGGGCGATTAAGATGATAACGCGTGTGGAAATCGCGCCTTTAGTTCATGACAACACGACAGATTAATATTGTTCCAAAACTCATTCCTATTTTTGCAGGGGACGCTTTGGTGCGTGCTGCTTGGGGAGGGAGAGGATCTGGGAAGACAAGATCATTTGCCTTGATGGCTGCTTTAAAAGGCTATCAATTTGGTAGGGAAGGAATATCAGGCACTATCCTTTGTGCACGACAGTTTCAGAATTCTTTGGCAGAAAGTTCATTGGAGGAGATTAAACGCGCCATTGAAGCGCATGACTTTTTAAAGGAATATTACAAGGTTGGGGAATCTTCGATTAAGTCGATAGATGGTCGTATAGCCTTTCAGTTTTCTGGTCTTGACCGCAATATTGCAAGTATCAAGTCTATGGGGCGTATTTTGCTTTGTTGGGTTGATGAGGCAGAGCCCGTTACAGAGACGGCTTGGCAAACGCTTATACCGACTTTACGTGAAGAGGGAGAGGGGTGGAGAGCAGAGTTATGGGTGACATGGAACCCATTGCGAGAGAATGCCCCCGTTGAGAAGCGGTTTCGCTTTTCAGACAATGAGGCAATTAAGCGTGTTGAGATCAACTGGTCAGACAATCCGAAGTTTCCCAAGATCTTGAATGAAGCGCGGCTTGATGATTTGAGATCCCGCCCCGAGACTTATAAGCATATCTGGGAAGGGGCTTATCTTACAGCGGTTCAAGGTGCTTACTATCAGAGGGAAATGTTGGCAGCCGAGCAAGAGGGGCGGATAGGGCGTGTTGCGCGCGACCCCTTGATGCAAATACGTGCTTTTTGGGACATTGGGGGCACGGGTGCTAAGGCAGATGCAACAGCGATATGGATAGCGCAATTTGTTGGTAGAGAGATCAGAGTGCTTAATTATTACGAAGCACAGGGGCAGCCTTTATCGGAGCATATCGGTTGGTTGCGTCAAAATGGTTGTGAGAAGGCGTTGATGGTTTTGCCCCATGATGGTGCGACGAGAGACCGTGTGCACAATGTGAGTTTTGAGAGTGCTTTAAATGATGCGGGGTTTGAAACGCAAGTGATCCCTAATCAAGGGGCAGGGGCGGTTAAGATGCGTATAGAGGCGGTGCGGCGTATTTTGCCTTCTGTTTGGTTCAATGAAGAGATGACGGTAGCAGGGCGCAAAGCACTGAATTGGTATCACGAGAAATGGGATGAGAAGCGCGGCATTGGTTTGGGTGCAGAGCATGATTGGTCGAGCCATGGGGCGGATGCCTTTGGACTGATGTGCATTGTCTATGAAGCACCACGTATTAAACCGCAACAAGAACGTTATCGCGCTATAGAAAGAGAAGCGGCATCATGGATGGCATTCTAGATCAAGACTTTCAAAAAACGACAGAATTCGATGAATATGAACTCTATAGGCGCCTAAAATCTTGGTATGCAGAAGATATTGAGCATGTCAATGAATGGCGTGAACAGGCGCGTGAAGATTTTGATTTTTATAATGGTCGTCAATGGGCGGAAGAAGATCTTGCGGTTTTGAAAACACAACGCCGTCCTGTTATGACCTTTAATCGTATTGCACCGCTTGTAAATGCTATTGTTGGGGCGGAGCGTAATAATAAGCGCGAAGTACAGTTTCAACCACGGCAAGTAGGAGCAGCAATACCCAATGAATTGCTTACTGGAGCAGCAGAATGGTTTCGTGATGAGGCGGAGGCGGAATATGCCGATTCCGATGCTTTTCAGGATATGGTTATTTGCGGTATGGGCTGGACAGATACACGGCTTGATTATGAAACAGATCCTGAAGGAACCCCCGCTGTTCAACGTTTAGACCCCTTAAAAATGGTTTGGGATGCCAATGCTGTAAGACCAAATCTCATTGACGCACAGCGTATGTGGTATGTTGATCGCAAATCCGTTGAGGATGCGAAAAGTTTTTTTCCTGATGTGGCTGTTGAAGATCTTAACGCCGATTGGGCTATCGATAGCACAACCGCTTCTGAGGATTCTCATGTGTCGCTTGATGCGTATCATGATGACTCCAATGCGACTTCTCTCTCAGAGCAGTGTTCTGGGAAACGCTATGTTACGCTGGTTGAATGCCGTTGGTTTGAATATGAGACCACTTACAAGGCGACTGATCTTCAAACCGGTCAGATGCGCAACTATAGCAAACAGGAGTTTGAACAGCTTCAAAGGGTCATGCCACAGTTACAAGGTGCGCGTTTTAATAAAAAAGTGGTGAGACGCGCTTTTCTGGGACGGCGCCTTTTAGCAAAGCCCGATAAGCCATTAGCACCTGATGAGCAGCTAGGTTGGGAGTGTATCACGGGCACGCTGGATAAGCTTAAAAACCAGTTTTACGGGATTGTTCGCCCCGCAAAAGACCCACAAAAATGGTCGAATAAATATTTTAGCCAAGTGATGTATATCCTTAATAGCCAGTCTAAGGGCGGTTTGATGGCAGAACGAGGCGCTTTCGATGATGATCGCCAAGCGTTAGAAAGCTGGGCGCGAACGGATACGATTACTTGGGTTAAAAATGGCGCGCTTACAGGAGGGAAAATTCAACCAAAGCCAAGTGCACAATTTCCCAATGGATTTTTCCAGCTGTTTAATGAATCGCGTGAAGCGATAACGCATGTAACAGGGTTATCGGCTGAGTTTATCGGAACACGGGAGGTCAACCAAGCCAATGTGCTGGAAAATACACGCCGGCAATCAACGCTTAATTTGCTTGCGGGGCTGTTTGATAATCTCAAGCTTTATCGGTGTAGGCAGGGAAAGATTATCCTTTATCTCATTCAGAATTATCTCTCTGATGGGCGTCTGGTACGTATTTCTGGACAAGAGAATGCCCAATATGTGCCGTTAACGCGTGAAGCTGTTACGACGCTTGAGTATGACATTATTGTTGATGATTCACCGACAAGCCCCAATGAAAAAGAAAAAACTTTTGCAGCAATTACGCAGATGTTGCCGTTGCTTGGTGGATTCTTAACACCGGAGATGATTCCAGATCTTCTTAAGCTTTCCCCACTACCAGCAACATTGGTCGCAAGTTTAACGGCAAAGGCGCAGCAAGCACAACAGCAACAGCAGATGATGCAACAAAGCCAAGGGGCGCAATTAACTCCAGAGCAACAAGCAAAGATTGCTGTTTTACAGCAAGAAGCACAAGCAAAGAGCACACTCTATCAACTTGATGCACAGCAGAAACAAGCGGCATTGCAGCAGAAAAATATCGAACTTTTCTTGAAGCAAGAACAAGCGCGGATGCAGCTTGAGTTGCAACAGGCAAAAAATGAGATAGCGCAGCGTGATTTAGAACGTAAAGCCCTACAGGCACAGTTGGAACACTATCGAGTTTTGACAAAAAATATAATAGCACATTGAAGGAACAGAATATGGAAGAAGAGTTTACGCCTGAAGAACAAGCAATCTATGATGAACATTTTGCCAGTGATAATGCTGTTGAGTTGGTCGAGCCTGAACAAGTTGAGGAAGTTTTGGATGCAGAGGAAAGTTCTGAACAACCAGCTGTAGAACCGCTTCAGGAGCAGCCAAATTCTGATGCAATAGAATCTGATAAACTAGAGCAAGAGCGGCAAGCACGCCAAAAGGCAGAACAAAGCGCCATTGAAGCGCGTGAATTGGCTATTGAACTTGCGCAAAAATATGCCGCAATGCAAGAAGAAATCACGCGCCGCCGTGATGAAAATGTTCCCTCCCTAGAAGACGACCCAAAAGCACATGTTGCATGGCTTAGTCATAAGGTACAGGAACAACAGAAATTGCTTGATGAGTTTTCTCATATGAGAGAGAGCCAAGAGCGCATGAGTCAAGAGGAATATGAACGCCAAAAGTTGGGGGATTATTTCGAGGAAGCCAAAGCGCAAGTACAAGATAAATATCCAGATTTAGACAGTATCACGGACTATCTCTATGAAAGAGCAGACAGTGTCTTACAAGCGCAAGCAAGCCTTTATCCGCAATGGAAAGACCCTGTAGCACGGCAACAGCAAATTGGTGCTGAATTGCGCCAAATATGCCAGCAGTGTCAGAAAGCCGGTATAAATCCAATTGAGGTGCTGGTGCAAAAAGCAAAAGCTTTTGGCTATAGTGGAGCGCCAGTTAAGGACGAAGTGGAAGCCCTTCAAGAGCGCTCTCAAGCAGCGCGGACACTTACAGCGCGCGGCGGACAAGTTCCAACAGGCGGTATGGATGTGAGAACGCTCTTTTCCATGCCAGAAGCCGAATTTGCTGTATGGGTTGAGAAAAATCCCGAAAAATTTGAACAAATTATGAGCAGAGCATGAAGATGTGCGTGGTAACGCAACAGAGAGAACCAAGTGATTGTTATCGTTTGGGGGAGCCGCAAGGCGAGTTTTAAAAACCAAGAAAGGCATTGATTGAAATGGCAGTAACACAGGTAAATCTTAATGACCCATTAGCCGTTGGCGTTTGGGCTAAGATGCTAAACACAGAAACTTCAAAAGCGTTGCCCATTGCACCGCTGATGGGAAAAGGAAAAAACAGCATTATTCAAGTATTGGATATGCTAGGAAAATCCGCTGGTGACTCTGTGACGAGCGGATTAAGAGTCCAACTTATGGGGGATGGCGTTAGCGAAGGACAAACGCTGGAAGGCAATGAAGAAGCACTCCAATTTATGAATGAAACGGTGCGTATTAACGAGCTTTCTCATGCTGTACGCGTAAAATATGAAGGCACCATTGATCAACAACGTGTTTTATTTAATTTACGAACAGAAGCAAAGGATGGGCTTGTTGATTGGTATGCAGATCGCTTAAGTTTGATGTTCTTCATTCAGGCAGCAGGCTATACAGCACCATGGATTCACTTCGAAGGACGCACCATAACCATTAAACCCGTACATTATGGTTTTAATGCTCCATTAGAGCCAAGCAAATTGCGTATTATTCGTGCCAATAAGAAAAAGACTGATGAAGAACTTACAAAAGACGATGTTTTTACATTAGATCTTATAGATCGGGCTGTTGAACGCGCAAAACTTGCTAATCCACGTTTGCGTCCGGTTCGTGTTGATGGAAAATCGGCATATGTGATGTATCTCCACCCAACACAGGTAACTCAATTGCGTACCAATACAAAGAGCGGGCAATGGTTAGACATTACCAAGGCAGCTTATGATGGCTCTGGAGCTAAGAACCCAATTTTTAATGGTTCTTTGGGGATGTATAACGGTGTCATTTTGCGTGAAGCTGAACATGTCCCCAATGGTATCAATTCAAAGACACAAGAGCCTGTAACATCTGTTCGCCGTGCTGTGTTGCTTGGTGCGCAAAGTGTTATCATGGCTTATGGGCGCGTTGGCAATGGAGCAACAGGAGGTGATGGGAAAGGGGGAACACGCTATAAACTTGTTGAAGAATTGTTTGATTATCAACGTGAATTTGGGGTTGCAGCTAAAACCATTATCGGCATGAAAAAGTCACGCTACACCTTGCCGCATTCTGATCAAGGGGGACAAGACTTTGGCACGATTGTTATCCCTTCTTTTGCCGAAGCAAGCTAATTATTAAAGGATGACAATTATGGCAGAAAAATCGCTAATTACACAGGAACCTGTTGAAACAGTTGAAACTGTTGAGACTGTTGAGATGACAGATGAGGGATTGCCACCTGTTTTGCAGGGACGTAACAACTCTACGCAGCAGGTTAGTTATTTACGAGCGCGTGTTAAATATACAGACCAAGGGTTGATAACAAAAATTGGCGTTCTACCCCGAGGGGCTTTTATCAAAAGCATTACAGCTTATACTATGGAGGATTTTGAAGATGTAAAAGCTACATTTGGAAAAGAGCCTCATGGTAATGATTATGGAGGTGTATGGCTTCGGCAATCTACCGATGGCAATCTGTACCTCCCTATGGAGGAACGAGATGTTCCATTAGAAGCTGAAAATGCGATTTACATGACACGAGACAAGAAAAGCACCAAAGGTGATGCTGAGGTGATTGTTGAGTTTTACACCAATCGTTAAAGGCAAGGGGGCGTTTATTGCTTGCGTCCCCCTTCCACACAAGATGCCCCAAGACATTTGGAAGAGGGTGATATGACAATAATAGTACAGACAGGTGGTCCGATTGGAGACAAACAGACCATTGCTCCTTGGGATAAAAATTTTATCCAGATGTTAAGTGATATTCAGGATGAAATAGATGATCAAACAGATGAGTATGTTGATCAAGTACAAAGGGCGATATTTTCGGCTATTCGCTTTTGTGAACGATTGCCTTTTTATTTCAATGAAAGCCGCGAAGTTGTTTTTACCACTCTAAAGGGCAAAAGCCGTTATGGCGCAGAGGCACATCCCTCTATAACAGGGGCTGTTCGCATTGTTGATGCTTATATTTATGAAGATAATCACAGCAAAGCAAAGCTTTTGCAGGTAGATCCGCTTGTTATTGAGAATCTTGAGGATGATTGTAACCATGGCATGCCTACACGCTATGCTTATTTTGAACAAAAGCTTGTCTTGTATCCAACACCAGAGCGCGTTTATTCTATCAGGCTTATTCTTGATCCTGTGAGAATAAAAGATATTGAGAGTGCACAAGAATCGTCCATATGGTTTCGTGAAGCCTATGAACTGATCAAAACGCGTGCAAAATATGAAATTTATACCAATATTATTAAAGAACCGCAGATGGCAGCGGCTGCTTTTGCCATGTTTCAAGAGCAACTCGATGCGCTTCAAATTGAAACATCACGGCGCAAGAATTTGTTAAAAATTCAACACACGGATTTCTGATGACCTTTATCCCTATTGCTGAGTATAGACCAGATGTTGCATTTATTAATAGTGGTTATTCCAGTGAGATCGTGAACGTTTTACCTGCACCAAATTCGTATATTCCGTTTCCCATTGTGGCGCCGGTCTCAAATCCTTTTCCGGATGTGATTTTGGGGGTCTATGCTGTGCGCTCATTGGGTGGTGTGCGCATCATTGTGGGTGCACCAACAAAGCTTTATGAATATGACAACAGCACGCGCGGCTGGAAAGACATTAGCAAGCCTCACACACAATATCACGCCAATGAGACCGCGCTTTGGTCTTTTGCCTCCTTTGGTGATCATATCATTGCTGTTAATAGCAATGACCCACCACAAATGCTTTCGTTGAAAACAGATGAAAAATTTTGTGATTTGAGTGGTAATCCGCCGCGTGCTGGACTTGTGCGTGTGTGGGGTGATTTTGTTTGCTTGATGCAACTAACAGATAAGCCAAACCGTGTTCAGTGGTCAGGTCTCAATGATGCAACACATTGGACGGTTGGGGAGAAAAGTTGTGATTATCAAGATTTTCCTGATGGTGAATATGTTCAAGGGTCTACGGAATCAACAAATCCACTTATTTTTATGCGCTCCGCTATTTATCACGCAACTTTTGTACCAGGCTCTAAAATTATCTTCAGTTTTGCAAAAATAAAAGACAAAATAGGGGCTAAAAGCAGTATGGCAATTGCAAGCCGTGGAGACTGTACTTTCTTTGCATCTGATGATGGTTTTTATCAAATCAACAGTGCTGGTGAAATGCTTCCTATTGGCTTTGGAAAAGTCGATAAAACTATCTTCACACTTTACAATAACTTTGCCATTGATGAGATGAGGGCATGTATTGATCCGGTCTATTCTCGTGTTTATTTTTCTATCAATGATAACACCGAAGGGATGCATATTTATGTTTATGATTGGCTCTTACAAATATGGAGTGTCATTAAGGGGCAAAACCTTCTCTTATTTCCCCTTTTTGCAGCCGGTTATACATTAGAAGGCTTAGACGAAGTACAAGAGAGCTTGAAAGATTTACCAGCTTCTCTTGATAGTAAAATGTGGCAAAATGGTGCGCCTGTTTTAGGAGCCTTTACGCCAGACAACACATTTGGTTTTTTTGCAGGTCCTCCGATGGAAGCAGTTATTGCTTCACAAATTGTGGGGGATACGGGCAGGCAAATCAACCTGATGAGTGAGGCTTTTGTTCAAGCGGATACAACAAAAGGTTTTTTAAGTGTTGGGGCGGCTTTTATCATTGATAACAAGAACCAATTAAATTGGGCTAAAGAGCGTTATGCCGGCTATAATATTGGGATGTATAATATCCGCTCACGGGCACGTTATCACGCTTTGCGTCTGAGAATACCAGAAGGCACGCCATGGACGCATATAACAGGCTTTGATGTGACGCTGAAACCCGCGGGCATAAGATGAGTTTTAAGATCTATAATACAGAAAAATGGAGCGCTGAACAAATGGCGCCCTATTTTGACAATGTCATAAAATCGATAGCTTATTTTAATCAAAAATTCCCTGATGATTATAATACAGAGACTATTTTAAACGATATTTTGAAGGGAGAAAAAGTTCTTTGGATTATCGTTGATGCGCATGAAAATTTTATGGCGCATGTCACAACACAGTTACAAGAACTCGTCACTGGAGCATTAAGGGCGGTTATTGTCACCCTTGGTGGAAAGGGAGGAGCACCCTTAACGAAGCTTATCACTCAGATTGAAGCCTATTACAAGGAAAAAGGGGCAAAAGAGCTTGTCATCATAGGCAGGCGAGGGTGGGAAAAATCTCTTAAATCACATGGATATCTCGTTAACCTTTTAGAATATAGAAAGCAGCTTTAACATGGGAAAAAGTTCTAAACCAATCCAGAATACCCAAAATACGACGCAAACAAATGCACCCCCTGAATGGGCAAAAGGTATTTTTGAACACGCAGCTCAAGATGCCATGACTTTTTATAACCAAGGCAGCGGAAAAGCCGTTTATGACGGGCAGCGTGTTGCGGGTTTAAGTGATCAAACAAAGAATGCGATTAATGGGCTTAGCAATAATACGCATAACTATGATAACAACACTTTAAATGGATTAGCCACAGGGCAAAATTCAACAAGCCAAAACTTAAAAAATATGGCTTCAGGGCAACAAATAGGCAATAACCCTTACTTTGATGAAGCGCTTCAAAACACATTAAATAAAGCAACAGACACGATTAACAGTTCACTTTCTGGGGCGGGGCGTTATGGTTCGGGTGCACATACTGGGGTTTTGGCTGATGAATTGGGGGGCATAGCAACACAAGCTCTATCACAGCAATATAACCAAGATGTCAACAACATGATGAATGCCAATGGTCTCATTGACCAAGCAAACCAAAATCAGTTGGCGGGTGCCAATAACTTCTTTCAAGGTCAAGGTCAGGCAAATCTCAATGCGTTGACGGGAGGGAGTGTGCTTGATGCCAATCATCAACGGCAATTAGATGAAGAGCGGCAAAAATGGGAACAGCAGAACAATCTTGATTGGGACCAGTTAAGTAAGTTGCTTACAGCTGGTGGGGCTGTTGCTGGAAATTATGGAACGCAAACAGGACAAAGGACAACATTGACTCCACAGCCAAAACCTAATCCATGGGAGATTGTTGGAAATGTTGGAACTATCCTTGGTACTTTTGCTGGGCTTAGCGACATCAGAGCGAAAGAAAATATCGTGCAAGTGGGGCAGCGAGATGGACACAAACTCTATGAGTATAATTACAAGGGGCACCCAGAGCGCTATCGCGGGGTGATGGCGCAGGATGTTTTGAAGTCAAAGCCTGAAGCTGTTTTCTTGCATAAGGCGACAGGTTTTTTGCATGTGGATTATAGCAAGCTTGGCTTTGAGATGGAAAGGGTGCAGTGATGGAACAAGAAAACACAAATTCTCTTTTAAAGTTGTTTGATCCAAAATTTTTGCGTCCCTTGATGTATCAGGTCATGCCTCAATTGCCAGGGCATTTGTTCAAACAGCTTTCGACGCCTCCAAGCACGCCGTTGGAAGGACGATACAAGCCAAGTTTTTTAGAACGCGCTGCTTTTAGCACAAACCCTTTTGATGCGAATAATGGGGATAATACTCCACAAAAATTGAGTCCTGCAGAGCTTATTCGCGGTTCTCAAACAGGAGGAGGAGAAGTTGGGAAAAAAACGCCAGCAGAATTGATTATGTCTACGGATGATTTAAAGCGCCAAATGCCCCCATTGCCGGATGTTTCAAAGGATACTGTTAAGATACAAGAGGCGCCAGAGCAACAAAAGCATGACTTCTCAGAGCAGGGAGGTGTTGCATCAATGATCCCTCAATCTCCACTTGTTGGGAACATTGATCAGTCTAGTGAGGATGAAGCTGGGCGACAGCAAAAAAATGTGATGGATTATATTGCTCAACTTAATGAGAAATCTATAGCGGAAAACTCTTTGAAAAACGATTCTGGAAATAATGAGGAAAAGCTTTTTGAGGCACCCATAG
Organism: Bartonella sp. AS69XJJH; assembly: GCF_042195585.1. Taxonomy (NCBI): domain Bacteria; kingdom Pseudomonadati; phylum Pseudomonadota; class Alphaproteobacteria; order Hyphomicrobiales; family Bartonellaceae; genus Bartonella; species Bartonella sp. AS69XJJH. The sequence continues at coordinate 14,120 of NZ_JBHIOO010000020.1, forward strand.
GAGAAGAAAAACATTTGAATGCACACTTACCAGAAGAGGAGCATTTAAAAGAAAGTGGTGATCTTGAACAAAAAACAGATTATATCAAGTCACTTGATCACTTTGTTCAGACAGGAGAAAATCCAAGTAGCTTATGGGAGCGTTTTAGAAAATCAGAATTTTCCGAGCATTTAATGGATTTTTTTGCGGGGCTTGCATTAGGAAAGACACCACAAGAAAGTTTTTCAAATGCATCTATCCTTATGCGACAGGGCAACAAGGAACGCGCACAACATAGACAAACTTTGCAATTTTTACGCTCTAAAGGATATAGTGATGAAGATGCGCAAGCACTCACACAATATCCAGATCTTGCCATGAAAGTTATAGGCAACACGTTAAGCCCGCAAGAAGGCTATAGGACATTGACAGCGGAAGAAAAGGCAGAGCAGGGATTGCCTGAGGATATGGTTTTCCAAGTCTCAACAAGCACAGGGAAAATTATACCTGTCCAAGGAGGACAGCGTTCCACTGCTTCTGGATTAGGGGGGAATACCGATGGCATGCTGTCAAAGCCTGAATCAGGTTATATGTATGTTAAGGATGAAAATGCACTTGGTGGCATACGTGCGGTGCCAATTGCAGGCAGTGGTTCAGAACATAAATTAATTCAAGAACAGAAGGAGGAGGAACGTAAAAACCAACAAACGCAAATGCGAATTCTGGAAACAGCAGACAGGTCAAATCGTATACTCTCAGCATCTAAAGAATTGCTAAAGATTGTTGAGGAACATCCGCATGTTGTTGGTTTCACTGGTCCTATAATGTCGTTCCTTCCTAATTCTAAGGCAAAAGATTTCGGGCATATGCTTGATTCATTGAAGGCAAGTATCGGACTTGATGCCTTGAGAAAAGCAAAAGCATTTTCACCAAATGGCGCATCTGGCTTTGGGAACTTGTCTAATATGGAATTGCAAGCATTGCAAAACTCTGTAGCGGCGCTGTATCAAGATCTTTCTGCAGAGCAAATGAAGAAGTCGTTAAAAACAGTTATTGACACTTTCAATAAATCCAATGCAGCAACGCGCGCAATTCTTTTTGGTGGTGCAGAAGCAACAAGCGAGCTCGTTCGAGCCGCCTATGGGGAAGATGCTTATAAAGGGAATAAGGGAAATCATGCACAGTCAAATGATCCACTAGAAAAACAGATAGAAGCATTGCCGGAAGGCATGCTGTTCGTTGATAGTGACGGGCGCATTAAGGAGAAACAAACCAATGGCTGAAGTAATTCCTCCTCTTATTAATCGTAAAAACACAAGAGTCATTGGGCATATAAGTGACTATACACCAGAACAGCTTCAAGAACTTTTCGCGAAGAATAAGGAAAAGCTAAGAGGTTCTGTTACAGGAAATAGTGGTGCAACAGAAGAAGATGGTCCACATCCAAGTGCAGCGGGTGCTTTTGGATGGGGTGCTCTTCACGGCTTAACCATGGGGTATGATGATGAAATAGCTGGAGTATTCGCTTCGGGACCTCTGGGACCTATTAATTATTGGATGGGAGATGAAGAAACAGTTAAAAAATATAATGAAGTAACAAAGCGATGGCGTGACTATCAAAGAGCGGCGAACCGAGATCAGTTTTATCTATCTCTTGCTGGGAATTTAGCGGGTGCTGCGGCACCCGTAATTGCTTCTGCCCTCTTTCCACCCGCGGCAGGGGCGACTGCTGCCGCTCGTGCGGCAATTGGGGCTGATGTTGTGCTGGGAGGTAGAGCTGGTGTTGCAGGAGCACAAATAACCAGTAAAGCTTTAGCAGCAGGAGAAAGGGCGGTGCAATCTGCTTTAGCAGAGGGTGCGGAACGGGCAGCGGCAAAAGCTGCAGGTGAAGCAGCAATGAAAGCAGTAGCAAGCAAAGAGGCGGCAAAATTTAGCTTGGGGCGTGCAGCAAAAACTGGAGCCATTTATGGCGGAATAGCAGGTAGTGGTGAGGGGGAAGGGCTTGCAGATACTCTAGTGTCTGCTGGGTTTGGTGCAGGGTTAGGCGTTGCAACACCATTTGTGGCCAGTGGTGTATCAAAAGTGACGCCTTTTGTGACAAAATCACTTAAAGCAGCATTGAGAGGACCTATAAGCCCAGCTGAAATGGCAGCAAAAGCAGCGCTAATGCCAGAAAAAGAAGCATTTCAGGTAAGCGATAGAGCGCTTAGGGATGTAAGCCAAGCTTTAGGGGATGAAGGTGTTGATAAGCTTGAAAGGGCATTAAAACAGCGTGGTCCTGATTCAATGATTATTGATCTTCACGATGGGCTTGCTACAAGAGCTTTTGAGGCAGCAAAAAAAGACCATGATACATATTCGCTCATAAGTAATCGTTTGAATGAAAGACAAGATGCGAGTGCACTGCGGGTAAAGGATGCGTTGACAGATGTGATGGGTCCAAAAGTAGATACGCTTAATTTAAAGCAAGAGATTATCAAACAAGCACAGAAAAAGGCTGAACCATTTTATGAGAGGGCGAAAGCTTCTCCTATTTCTAATGCTGCTCGTGAAGATTTATCGCGGTTGCAAGAAAACCCCGCGTTCCAAAAAGCCTATAAAAAAGCAATTGCGCGAATGCCAAATGAAGCGGATGCAACAGTTAGAGGGAGCAATGGATATCCAAAGCTGAATATGCGAATTTTACATAAGATGAAAGAGGTTTTGGATGATCAAATTAATTCTGCTCGTATCAAAGGAAAACAAGGATATGCGCGAGATTTGACTCTGTTCAAACAACGCATTCTGGACGTTTTAGATACGTCATCTCCAGATTATGCTAAAGCACGGAAAATTTATTATGACGAGCGTACTATTGGTGATGCCCTCGAGCAGGGAGAGCAAGCGCTGAAGAAGAGCGTTAATCTCGATACAATCAACAGTCAACTTTCAGATTTTGGGTTAATGGAAAAAGATGCGTTTCAAAAAGGTGTACGGTCGCAACTAGAGGATGCGGCAGGCAATGCACAGAATTTTGACCACAATCTTTTGAGTTTGTTTGACACGTAAAATGGTCAAGAAAAATTACAGCGTATTTTTGGTGAGGATAAAGCCAAGCAACTTATGAAAGTGTTGCGACCAGAAGTGGAAAGAACAAAGCTTTTTGCACGATTGCCAAACCATATGGGTGAAGTGGAAGAGAGGGGGGCACAACAGACTATGGGTATAGGAAAGATTGCTTTCATCAAGGCAGTTGTAAAAAATTTCGCAAGAGAATTTGGACGCAAATTCTCAAGCGTCCATAAAGATACTGAGAGAGATATTGCAGCGCTTATAACAGCGCGGGAAAAAGGAGATTTTGGGTTAGCAAGGGAAAAAGCTGTTGAATTAATTAAGAAGTTTCATGAAGCAGAAAAGAAACGCTTAATAACACGAGAAAATTATACGAAATTCATTAATTTTGTTGGCATTATTTTGAATAGCAGCGTTGATAGAACGGTTATAAACTAATGATCAATTTTCATCCCAATGTGAAGCGTGCTATCTCACAGGCAGCACAAAAATATGGTTTACCAGAAAGCTTTCTTGAACGTGTTGCTATGATAGAAAGTAATGGTAATCCAAATGCAAAAAATAAGAACAGTAGTGCGGGAGGGCTGTATCAATTTTTAGATTCAACAGCAAAGCACTATCAACTCAATAACAAGTTTGATCCCTTTCAAGCAACCGATGCTATGGCACGGTTAACGAAGGATAATACGCGTTATTTAGCTACAGCATTAGGCAGAGAGCCATCAGAGGCAGAGCTTTATCTTGCACACCAACAAGGACCAGCAGGGGCAGTAAAGCTTATCAAAAATCCACATATTCCAGCAAGTCAGCTTTTAGGGAGCCAAGCAGTCACACTCAACGGTGGCAACATGGAAGCTACAGCAGGGGATTTTATGAATCATATTTATGGGCTTTACAATAAAACGGGAGATGCTTTGAAGAGAACGATACAGCAAAACCAAAGCAATGGACAAGCAGCACCAAACGAGGTGGGTCCTTTGCGTGGGTTTGAGAGGCTTCAAAAGACACTTCAAGGTAATCAAGAGGGGCAAGGTAATCAAGAGGGGCAAGGTGATCAAGGGGGCAACCAATTAATGGCATATGATACGCCATTCCCAAACAGAATGATGGCACCTGAAAGCGGAGATAATTTAACAGGACAGGTTATGGAAACCACACCATTGCAAGCACAAGGTATTGATGCAGGTGCTCTTAAAAAGGGCTTTTCTGGCTTGCTTCATTTAATGAGAGAGAATGGAGAAAGACAAAAACAGCAGGCACAGATGGTACAGCAACAAATGTTACAGCAACCCGTCATGGCGGGATTCTCACAATCGACTGGGCGCCCGACAGATTTAACAGCTCTCATTGATCCCTCTAGGCGGCAATCTGTTGGTTCCTATGGGCGGCAAAAAGAAGAGCAATTGCGCGAAGAGTTATTAAGAAGAACGGGGGCTTATCATGTCTGATATTTATGACTGGTCACTCACAGCTGATCAAAATGCCAATTCAGATAGTATGATTAATTGGGCAGAAGGGCAGCCGCCTAGTTCTGTCAATGATAGTGCGCGGGTCATGATGCAGCGTATACGTGAATATCTTGCCGATAATGGTGGTTCTCTTGACTCAAAGTTTATTGTGAATGCAAAGGAACAAACTACATCAATCCTGTTAACGACGGTTTCGCCAATAGCGAAATATAAAAACGATATCATTATCCGCTTTAAGGCGCGTGGTATAAATATTGGTACGACAACAATAAACATGAATAATATAGGAGCAAAGCCACTCTATAAAGCCACCAGCACGGGGATAGTACCATTGACAGGTGGTGAGTTACAAATGGGTGGCATTTATGAAATAGTCTATAATGATGGCGCATCAACAAAAGGTCTTGAGGGCTGGTATCTTTTAAACCCTACCCCCATTCCAGCACCAAAGGTCGAAACCTTTCCTTGTGGGTTTATTGCGACCTTTGCTATGCAAGAAGTGCCAAACGGTTGGCTTTTATGTGATGGCGCTACTTATGAACGCAAGGATTATCCGCAATTATTCAAGGCGATAGGGGATAAATGGGGAAAAGACAGCGATACAACCTTTAAAGTTCCAGATTTTAGAGGAGTGTTTTTGCGCGGCTTTGATGATGGTCGCGGTTTAGACAGAAATAGAAAATTTGCTGATATACAGCAAGATTGCCTTAAATCGCACACACATGCTTGTACCATTGAAGAGGCAGGTCAACATACGCATAAGCATGATTATTCTATAATTACAAGAGTTGGTCAAATAGGTGGCAGAAATCCTGCTTTTGGTAATTCATATTATACAAAAGATACACAACCTGCTGGAGTGCACACGCATAAGGTAACGGTTTCTTCAACGGGCGAGGCAGAAACACGCCCTGTTAATGTACCGGTTGTTTATGCCATAAAATCTTAAGGTTTTCAGATGATCAATAATCCGTCTGCTATTGATGATATTGCGGACGCGGAGCAAATCCGCGTCCTTTTTTATGCAAGCAATCGAATGGTTCATGCACCATTGAATAAGGTGCTTGATCTCGTCAAAAGCGACATACATCATGATCTTTTAAGCGCTTTGGCAGAGTATCAAGAAGCGACAGATCAACGCATAGAGACCATGCAAAAACTTATTGATGAATTACAGTTTCTCATCCCCAAAAATCTCAAAAACAGACTTACTAAGGAATGAACCGCGATGCCATTACCCTATCATACGCATATATTTAAGCTTGAACCAGCAACAAAAGAAGAAGTCAAAGAAGGTGTTTTAGATAGTAAGGCTCTTGCACCTGTTTCAGTGGGGAGTGCAGCAGCTTATGAGGTAGAATATTTTGCAACTGCTGCTCAAGGGAAAAAGGCTGATGATGCTGTTGCTAAGAGAGATATTGGAGCTCTTGCTTACAAAGATAAGGTCACAATCAACGATATTGAAGCAAGTGGTGAAGCGCATGAGAATGCTATTTTATCAGGCGCTGGCTGGGTAAAAATATCGCCTTTAGGGATTGGCGATATGAAGGCTGCTACATATGACCCCGACAATGTGGGGTCAAATGCATTTTCTATGGAAAATATGCACGAGGGTCCTAACAAAAAGATCTTAACCACAGAGGAAAGATCAAAGCTACGATGGTTGAGTCCTACGCAGCCAACGATGGAAAAATGGCGGAGGGGAGATGAAGGTGCTTATTATCCCATATCTCCAGTAGATCTCAAAAATACCATTCGTTATTTTGTAGACTCAAAGTCTGTTGGTATGTCAAGATTGATCTATGATCCAGATAAAATAGCAAAAAATGCCTTTGATATGGAGAATATGAAAGAGGGGAACACGCATCTTATTTTAACCCCTCAAGAACGTGCACAGGTTGCAAAAATTGATAAAATTGAAGATGTGGCACAGCACGCACAGGAAAGTGCACAACAAGGGCTTTATGCAGCCAGTGAGGCAAAGGATATTGCCAATGTTGCATTAAGTACAGCAAAGGATGCAAAAGTTCACGCTGTAGATGCGAAAAATACCGCTGAAGCTGCGCAAAAAACAGGAGATAGGGCACAAGCTGTAGCAAGTGTCGCACAAGAAACAGCGGATAGTGTACAGAAAAAAGTTGATCTCATTCAACCTCTTGCAAAACAAGACTGGATTGATGGCACAAAAACAGTGGATGCCCTTATCTCACCAGCCAAACTGATGGCTTCAATCAAAGCAAATAGTAGCCATAGCAGCGGCGGTGGCAACAATGGTGGCGGGGTAAGCAAACCTGTTGAAATTCTGATGACGGAAAGTGGAGATATTCCACTGCCTGCTGGTATTACTTCTGACACCGATATCGAAGTATGGGCTTGGGGTGGTGGAGGTGGTGGCGTTAAGGATGGCGGTGGCGGCGGCGGTCAATGCGTGCATGTTAAAATGAAAGGTTCTGATTTAGATAAATTAAAAACAGCTTACATTGGTCGTGGTGGTAAAGGCAACGACAGTAACATTTTGTGCAATGGTGGCAGAACAATGATCAAAGGTCTTGTTACAGCAGAAGGAGGATATTCCGTCTCCATGGCTCTCGTTAACTTTGGAGGGAAAGGCGGTGATGGAGGAGGAAACAGAGGGGGCAGCAGTGGGGAGAGTTTTATTTTTTCTGGTGGGAATGGTGGAGGAAGTGGAAGTGACGGCAAGAGAGCTGGTACCGGTGGAAGTTCTTTTCTTGGCGGCGGCGGTGGAGGTGGTGGTCAATGCAAGGGTTCTATCATGGGGCAGGGTGGTGAGAGTTACAAAGGTGGTAACGGTGGTAGAGGTGGTAAAGAATGTGGTGGTGGCGGCGGCGGATATTTTGATGGGAAACACGGAGGCGACAAAATTGGCGGCGACGGCGGTGACGGAGCAGTACTCATAAAGGTATATTTATAAGGTGAATTGAACAATGGCACGGAAAATAAGTAAAGACTGTTTATACTGTTTAAAAAAGTGGGAAGGTTTGCGCTTGCAGGCTTATCAAGATACTTCTGGCATATGGACGATTGGTTATGGTCATACGAAAAAAGCCGGTCAACCAACAGTTGTTGAGGGTATGGTGATTACGGAAAAAAAAGCCGAAACCATGCTTTTAGCAGATTTGCAGCAATATGAGAGAGCGGTAGAAAAAGCAGTTTGTGTGAATTTAAGCGATGAACAGTTTGGCGCTCTTGTTTCCTTTTGTTATAATGTGGGTATTGCAGCTTTCCAAAACTCTACATTGCTTAAAAGGCTTAATCGGGGGGATTATGAAGCCGTTCCCTTCGAATTACAAAAATGGACTAAAGCGGGAGGCAAACGTTTACAAGGTCTTGTACACCGGCGTGTAGCAGAGGCAGGGCTGTGGGCGAAAGGGGCTTATGTTTCTTCTAATTATCAAACAGTAGAAATGAACCAACCAACAGGGTTTCTTAAAGCAGAAGCATTGGCACCCATTATTGGTTCGTTCTCAGGTCTTGGTGGATTTTTAGCGGGCAATGGACCCATTCAATGGGCATTAGCCGCTGTTATGATTTTAGCGGCATGTACGGGCATTTTCTTTGTTGCTAAACGCTTTCAGGAGCACCGCCTATGATCTTATGGATGAAAAGAAATCTGATGATAACAGGCGCGGCTTTAGCCGCTTTTTTTATAGCCTTAGCAAGAGCTTTTACTCTTGGGAAAAAAGCAGAGCAACAAAAGCAAACAGAAAAAGCTTTAAAAGTAGCAATAACACGGCTTGAGGTAGAAAATGAAATTAACAAAAAAAGTGATGCTGATGTGCGTGCTGCTCTCTCTGACTGGTTGCGCAACAAATAAATATGCTTCTTCTTGTGTTGGTTGGTTACCTATTTATTTGGAAAAACAAGATCTTATTGTCATTACCCCAAACCTAGCAAGAGAGATCTTAAAGCATAACAAGCAGGGTCAACGCTTGTGTGGGTGGAAACATGGTTAGAAAAAAAACGACAAAACACACAGAGCTTACAGAAGTAGAAAAAGAAATGCTTCAGGAAATGATACTGACCTACCAAAGTGTGAAAATGATGTCGCGTCTCATGAAGTGGATAGCATTTTTTCTTTTTTTACTTATCCTCGATTTTGCCCGTCTTATGGATGCGCTAGATAATGTCATTGCACATTTAAAGCAGTGGTTTTCAAAGAATTAGTTTCACTAAATCTATCCTTAAAATATGAAAAAATGATTAGGCTTGCAAAAGCTTGAGAGAATGGACTTCGCTTATGAAAGAAGAAAGTTTTACACAAACATTGTTTACGTGGATGGGGGGAAAACATCATCTACGTAAGAAAATTATACCGATTTTAAATAGCATTGATCATGGAACCTATGTTGAACCGTTTTTAGGTTCTGGTGTTATTTTCCTCAATAAAAGACCAGCAAAATATTCCGTTATTAATGATTTGAATGGAGAGAT
>NZ_JBHIOO010000021.1:0-21974 GCF_042195585.1 Bartonella sp. AS69XJJH
AGCCATATAAGCTAGGGAGAGCAGTGAGATGGAGAAAAAAAGAGATCCTAGCCTTCACTCCAAAGAAAAATAAGGAGAAAATAAGAACAAATTAGGTAAAAGTATATAAACTGTAGAAGGTGGTCTAAAAGGTGGTCTGAAAATGGCTATTTAAAGAGAAAATCTGTATATTTCAATATGTTAAATATACAAAATGGTGCCCAAAAGAGGACTCGAACCTCCACGCCTTACGGCACAGGTACCTGAAACCTGCGCGTCTACCAATTCCGCCATCTGGGCTCATAAAATTCATCTAAGCGTATGAAACAATTCTGTCAATAAAATTATAGAATTTATGTTTTCAGCTTAAAACGATTGAATTGAATTTTAGGGGGGAGATCATGATTTTAGAAGTTTAAGGTGTGAGGACTGTCTTTGATAAAATTGTTGAATCCGGATTAAATGTGTAAATAATAGGAATGCCGGTCGCTATTTCTTGAGATATAATTTCCTCACCAGAGAGACCTTCAAGCGCCATAATAAGAGCACGAAGAGAATTTCCATGCGCTGCGATCAAAACAGTTTGGGAGCGCAAAATATGAGGTTGGATATGGTAAAGATAATAAGGCCAGATGCGTGCACCGGTGTCGCGTAGGCTTTCTCCATTCGGGGGCGCAATCGTATAGGAGCGGCGCCACATTTGCACTTGCTCTTGCCCCCATTGTTGGCGTACTTCATCTTTATTTAAACCAGAAAGATCACCATAATTACGTTCATTTAATGCGGGATTTTTTATCACTTCTAAATCTGATTGTCTCATTTGCTCTAAAATGTGCTGAGCGGTTTTTTGAGCACGCTGTAAGGCAGATGTATAAGCGATATCAAACTTCAAACCATATTCTTTCAGTTTTTTTCCTGCTGCTATCGCTTCTGCATGGCCTTTTTCTGTTAAATCGGGATCTTTCCAACCGGTAAAAAGGTTTTTGAGATTCCATTCACTTTGTCCATGACGAATTAGTGTAAGTATGCGTCCCATTATGAATTGCCTCTATTCTATTGATTGTTTAAAATTCATCGTTCAATCCCAAAACATCGAACATTGAATAAAGACCGCTTTCATGATTTTGTGCCCATAAAGCTGCTTTTAATGCACCATTGGCAAAGATAGAGCGTTCTTGCGCTGTATGTGAAAGAACAATGCGCTCATGGGAACCGGCAAAAATGACACTGTGTTCTCCAACAACTGTTCCACCACGTGAACAGGAAAAGCCAATGGTGCCTTTTTTGCGTTTACCTATATGACCATTGCGTTCGTTGACACGCACATCTTGCAGCATAACATTGCGCCCTTCAGCTGCTGCTTGGCCAATAAGCAGGGCTGTTCCAGAAGGGGCGTCAACTTTGTTAGCGTGATGCATTTCATAAACTTCGATATCAAAATCATCGGCTTCTAATGCTTTAGCGGCTTTCTTTACAAGGTTGGCTAAAAGATTTATTCCAAGGCTCATATTTCCGGATTTGACAATTGTTGTATATTTCGCAAAATCTGCAATTTTTTCTTCTTCTGTTTTGCTAAATCCTGTGGTGCCAATAATATGGACAAGGCTTTTTTGAGCAGCGTAGTCAGCATAAAGAATACTGGCTTCTGGTTGTGAAAAATCTAAAATACCTTCTGTATTAGAAAAGGCATTTTCGGGATCGTCAGTGATGCCAATCCCAAGAGAATCTGAACCAATTAAAGCACAGGCATCTTTTCCTACAAACGGTGAGCCTTTGCGTACAAGAACAGCACAAAGCTCTACATCTCTCCTCTGCTGGATTGCTGTAATGAGTTCACGTCCCATTCTTCCATTTGCACCAACAACTGTAAGGCGCATTCTTATCTCCTTATGATACTTCACTGTGCAGTATAGGCAAATTTTTTCCTTCTTTCCAATGGTTCTTTTCTTTATAGGAAAAAAATTTCTTGATTTAATTTATCTTGTTGTGCTGTAAAACACTGTTGTTTAGAGCAAGTGATATAAGATCTACAAATTTAAATAGAGATGTTTTTCATTAGAGTGTGTGATAAATATTCCTAAATAAGGTTTGCTTATGAAACCTAATGGAGATTGTGTATTATTTTATGCTTTTGTTTCTTTCGTTCTTTAAGGGGGGGAGCGTTCTTCATGCAAAACAAGATCTCCCAAACAAAATACACCTATGTTGTCAGTTCATGCGCTTTTCTTAAAGAAATATTTATCAATACCTCTAAACTTATTTTATGATAGTGCTCGTGAGTGGTATTAGATGAGAGTATCTATGAATAATATAAAATCTATTCTGCGCCACTATCTTTATGCTTCATAAATAGAGAAAATCAGCATTATCATACGTTTTATTAGCCTTTAATGTTTTAACAACTCTTGGCACTTAGGTATTTTCATTCTTTTCTTTAATATTTTTTCACTCATCAATTCCATTTGTGACACATAAGAAAACGATTTAGATTGTTTTAAATGTGATGAAGGTAATGAGAAAAAGGTATTTGGAATTGATGATTAAAGGTAAAAAAATAATTATTTATCATTGTATATCAATATATTATACATAAATAAATCACGTAAAAGGGGGGCAAGGGATGAATAAGAAGTTGGATTGTTTACACACGAGAGTTGGTCAGATTCTTCATCTTTTAGGAAAGTCAGTTGAAAAAATTGTTATGTTGTAAAAACGCATGAGGAGGCTTTGTTTATTATAGAGCAAATGGTATATATGTTATACAATACGTTGTTTCATATATTGGGGAGAATAGAGTATAACATACGTTCAGTATTGTTATTTTATTTGTCTAGCTTCCAATGATGCTATAGCCCTTGTATTTAAAGAGAGCCTTTCTTTTTTGTGGCACGACAAGAAAGTGATTTTTGTGTTTCAATAATAATGGCTCTTATTCTCTGTTTAATATGATTATAAATCAATGTATTATTATATTGTTTATACGCACGCATAAAAATTCATAAACCTATAAATATCTTTTAGATAAAATATCGCTCTTACCTTTGTTTGTGAAAAAAGGCTAGAAATCAAGATCTGCATAGTGAGCACTTGCAACAATTCCGCGGACGCGATCTGTTAAAAGAGAACGAAAAGAAGGGCGTGATTTAATTCTCATATACCAGTCTTTGGCAGCAGGAGATTGTTCCCAGTCAATTTCCCCTAGAAAGTCAAGGACAGAAATAGAGGCTGCTGCTGCTAGGTCTGCATAGGACAAGGCAGAACCGACTAAGCTATCGCGAGAGGCACAGAGCCAATTGAGATAGTTCATATGTGGTAAAATATTGGCACGTGCATTGCGTAAAATCTGTGAATTAGGAGCACCACCGCCAATGGCAAGTGGCATTTCACGTTTATGGATTCGTTCTCGTACGATATGGCGCGTTGCTTCATTTTCGAATTTATTTAAGAACCAGTCATTGAGACGGCGTACTTCCGCACGATCTAAAGGATTTTCCGGAAAGAGCTTATTGTCTTGTCGTAAACTTCCATGTGTTTCGTCTAAATATTCGCAGATAACAAGAGGACCTGATAATGGAACCTCGTGTTCATCGAGAAAAACAGGAACATGACCAGCGGGATTGAGAGCTAGAAATTCGTGTCTTCTTGCCCATTCGTATTCTTCAATCAGTTGAGTGGCGACACCATATTCCCCAAGAATGAGGCGTATGAAGCGCGAGGCAGCGGATAGGGGAGAGTGAAAAAGTGTCAGCATAATTTACACTATCAAATAGAGTTGATGAGAATTCTTTCAAGTAATTATTTTTATAAAGATGCTTGACTAGAAGTACAAGATCATTAGTATTTGCTAGCAATTATAATTAATAAATTGTTAATGATAGGAATTGTTCTCTTATGCGATGGTTTGCAAAATGGCAGCACGTAATTCTTCTAAACCGAGAGCTTTTTCTGAAGAGGTTACAAGAAGCTCAGGATAAGCTGCTGGACGTTTGAGAAGCTTTGTTTGTGTGCTCATAATTAATTTTTCCAAGCCATTTGATTTGATTTTATCGCTTTTTGTCAAAACAATTTGATAAGAAACGGCTGCTTTATCAAGGAGAGCAAGAACATCTTCATCATTATTTTTTATTCCATGCCGTGAATCAATCAAGATATATACACGTTTTAATGTTGTGCGCCCCCGTAAATAGCTAAAAATCAAATCCGTCCACGCATCAACAAGATTTTTAGGAGCAGCAGCGAAACCATAGCCAGGCATATCTACTAATGCTAGAGGAGGAAGATCTCCTAGTTGCCCACTGAAGCCATCGGGGACAAAATAATTAAGCTCTTGAGTCCGTCCTGGTGTATTTGAGGTACGTGCTAAGCTTTTTTGTTGAACGAGTGCGTTGATTAAAGATGATTTCCCAACATTGGAACGTCCTGCAAATGCAATTTCTGGTGGTCCTTCGGGGGGGAGAAAACGTATTGCTGGTACACCACGAATAAAAATCCAATTGCGAGAAAAAATTCCAGAAAGGGAAAAATCTCTTGTCATTCATGCACTTCTTTTTTAGGTGATTTTCTCCAGATGGCTTTCAGATTATCAAAAAGCTCAATTTTAACTCCTTGGCGCTTCATCATGATACCTTGCTGAATGATTGATAATATATTGTTCCATGCCCAATAGATGACGAGACCAACAGGGAAAGAGGCGAGCATAAAAGTAAAGACAACAGGCATCCATGTGAATATCATTGCTTGAGTTTGGTCTTGAGGAGCGGGATTCATACGCATTTGTAAAAACATCGTTATTCCCATAATCAAAGGCCATGCACCAATCATAAGAAATGTTGGCGTTGTATATGGCAAGAGACCAAACAAGTTAAAAAGAGAAGTTGGATCGGGTGCCGCTAAATCTTTAATCCAGCCAAAGAAAGGGGCATGGCGCATTTCAATGGTGATATAAAGAACTTTATAAAGAGCAAAGAATATTGGGAATTGAACCAACATTGGCCAACAGCCTGCAAGGGGATTAATTTTTTCGGTTTTATATAGTTCTATTATTGCCTTTTGTTGTTTGGTTTGGTCATCGGGATATTTTTCTTTTATTTCTAGCAACCGCGGTTGTAAAAGCTTCATGCGTGCCATAGATTTATAAGATTTATTGGCTAGAGGGAAAAGAAGAGTTTTTAAGAGCACTGTGACAAGAAGGATGGCGATACCAAAATTCCCTGTTTGTTTATAAAGAATATCAATGAGGGAAAACATTGGTTTGGTGATGAAATCAAACCAGCCCCAATCAATTAAAAGAGCAAACTTTTTAATTTTTAGATCATTTTGATAATTATTAATAATTTCAACTTGTTTTGCACCAGCAAAAAGACGATTTGTAACAGTTTTTGTTTCATTTGGGGCAATCGTTAAAGGCGATCCTAGCAAGTCAGACTGATAATGCGTTTGCAAACGATCAAAATAAATAAAACGGCTTGTATATTCTTTATTTTGCGGGGGGATAACTGCTACAGCCCAATATTTATCGGTAATACCAATCCAACCTCCTGTTACTTTGGAGAAAGTCATGCTCTTTTGCCCATTATCAGGATTTGGGTCAAGCTCTGCTAAGGTTTTATATTTTTCAGTTTTGAGCGAATCTCCTGCAATACCTATCATACCTTCATGAAGTAAATAGGTTGCATTTGTATGTTCTGGTGGTGCTGCACGTGAAACGCGGGCATAGGACGAGAGATATATTGGTTGATCACTTTCATTGCTGATAGAATCCTCAATGGTAAACATGAAATGATCATCAACAGAAAGGGTCCGCCGGAAGATTTGTCCCTGTCCATTATTATAAATTAAAGTGATGGGTGTTGAAGGAGTCAGGATTGTATTGTTTCCCTCTACTTGCCATTTTGTATCCGATTGTGGCAAAGCTTTTGCTGGCAAAGACGCACTTGCAAAACCAAATTCAGCAAGGTAGGTTGTTTTGAAACCTTTAGGATTCAGCAAATCGATTTCCGGTGATTTTTTATCGACTGTTAAACGATATTTTTTGAGGTGAAGGTCATCAAATTGTGCACCAACAAGATTAATAGAGCCTTCCAGTTCATTGGTTTTGATCACAATACGCTCTGTTTTGGCCAATACAGCTTTCCGAATTTCAGGGGTCATTGGCTGTTCGATGATAGATGTTGCGTGATGCGCTGAGGTATCGTCAGAAAAATTCGTCGTGGTATTCGAAAGGGCTGATTGTTGTTTTGACAATTGCTGTGTGATAACTTGTTGTTTTTGTAACTTTGCTTGTTTAGGAGCAACATAAAGAAACTGCCATGCGATGAGCACTACGAAAGATAAGCCAATAGCGATAAAGAAATTGCGGTTATATTCCATCCGTACACCCTTGTTGTTGTTGCTGATGTTTTATTTTTGGTTTTATCCGCCGATTTAATTCACTAATCAAGGATGTAAAAGGCGCATGTAACACATCACGGTACGCTACAATGACATAATCTGTTCCTGCTTCCATGTGGTTTTTTACACCAACTCTCACAGCTTCACGCAAGCGCCTTTTAATACGATTACGTTTCACAGCATTACCGTTTTTACGGGTCACAGTGAAGCCTACACGTGCAAAAAGAGAATCTTTTCTTTCTGTTGTTTGTTCACGAGATTTAACTTCGAGCAAAAATAAAGGGCCACGTCGCTTTTCTCCTGTACGGGCAGCCAAAAAGTCTGCTCTTTTGCGAATACGGCAGGGATGTTTTTTCTTCATAAAAGAACATTTCGCAATTTCACTAAATGCCTGCAAGCAGGCATTAGAGGTTCATAATAAAAGTTTCACAACGAAGAAACGGTGAGAAATCCTCAACGGTTGTGAAAATTTAAATGGTTAAGCAGAGAGCCGCTTACGTCCACGAGCACGTCTTGCAGCAATAACTTTACGTCCTCCAGCTGTGGCCATGCGTGCACGAAACCCATGGCGGCGTTTACGGACAAGTTTAGAGGGTTGGTAAGTACGTTTCATTTATTTAAATACCGCGGAGTGCGGCCCTTCTTAATCTTCGTTTTATGAGCAGTTATGCGCGAGATGAACAATTTTATCCTATCATACGGCGGTTAACCCATAAGGAAAAATATAAAAAAAGTCAATCTTAGATTGTTCTTCTCTCTCTTGAAAGAATACAAAACACCTTAATAACTGTCTGTGACACTTTTTTTACAATACTGTGAGAGTGTAAGAAAATAACGATTGAGTCTACAGAACATAAATGACTAGGGCGTTAAAGAACTACAGAAAGTGTGACTGATTACTGCATGCTCAATTTAAAGTATCCTTTAATATTAAGAGTTTTTTTCAGTTTTTGTTTTTACAAAATTTTTATCATAGCATTCATTAAAGTGGTTATAGCACAAACATGATTGATAGGATTTTATAGCAGATTTTATGTTTGAGATTCTTTATTTAAGGATGGTTTCATCTTTCTTAAAAGATAAGATATAAGTAATGTATATTTTAATTCTGAGTAAAGTAGAAAATTATCAGGTGATGAACCTGTAAGTATTTTTCGTTCTTATGCTTGTATTTGCTGGTATTTTTATAGAGAGGAAAGAACGTGGATCCTATCACAAGTGAGGTTGTCCGAAACGTATTACGTACAATCAAAGGACCAGATCTTGAAAGCGATATTGTGTCGTTGGGGCTTCTTTCAGAAATATTGATTGCTGATGGTAAGGTTTTCTTTTCCATTACAGTTCCTGATGGAGGTGTGCAAGAATGGGAATCATTGCGCCGTTCTGCTGAAAAGGTGGTATGCGCTTTGGAGGGAGTGAAATCTGTTGTTGCCACACTTACAGCAGAAAGAACAACAAAGGCAGCACCTAGACGGAAAGCAAATCACTTACCGATCAAAATGCCCATAGAAGGTGTGCGGCATGTGATTGCTGTTGCTTCTGGAAAGGGAGGGGTCGGAAAATCTACGATGGCAATAAATATCGCCTTAGCTTTACAAGATTCTGGTTTCAAAACGGGGGTGATGGATGCTGATATTTATGGTCCATCGTTGCCACGTTTGACAGGACTTGTTAATCAAAACCCACAGCTTATTGGAGAAAAAAAGATTCAACCTCTTGAAAAATTCGGACTTAAATTGATGTCGATGGGATTTTTGGTTGAGGAAGAAAAGCCGGTAGTATGGCGTGGTCCTATGGTTATGGCAGCTGTAACGCAATTGTTACGAGATGTTGTATGGGGACCTCTGGACGTTTTAGTCGTTGATATGCCGCCCGGTACAGGGGATGCACAATTAACGCTTGCCCAACAGGTGCAATTAACAGGTGCGTTGGTTGTCTCTACACCCCAAGATCTTGCTTTAGTGGATGCGCGTAAAGCAATAGAAATGTTCATGAAAGTCAATGTTCCTATTTTAGGACTCATTGAGAATATGAGTTATTTTATCGCTCCTGATACGGGAAAACGCTATGATATTTTTGGCTATGGTGGTGCACGGGCAGAAGCAGAACGTCGAGAAGTCCCTTTCTTAGCGGAAATACCGCTTGATGCAGCTTTACGATTTTCTTCAGATGAGGGAATCCCTATTTTTGTTGCTAAGCCTAGTGAAGAGCATGCTAAACTATATCGTAAAATTGTTGATCAAATAAAAAATAAACTCTTTTGAATGGGGGGATGTTTAAGAGAGTTTATTAAAACACAATCATGAAAGACATAAAAATAGTTGCTTCTTTATAAGGGGAAGTTTTAATGTGTGAATGGAGTATATAGGTTAAATAAACAAAAAATTATTCATGTATTCAGATAACCTAAAGGGAAACCAAATTGAAGAGCTAGAGCCGTGAGGTAGAAAAATATTGGACTTGACGCAAAAAGAAGAAGACAGAAAATAAAAATAATTTAGAAAAATTGTAAAAGGTTGTAAAAAATATTTTAAAAATCAATTATTTTCATAAAAGGGTATCTTATTCAGATGTAAAAGCATTTTTTGATATGAGTTTTTGTGATATAAATCTCCAACACTTAGCTCTTTCTTATTGAGATGATAAAAATATTGATCAAGTCTTTTTAGAAGCATTCATTTTTTGCAAAGTAGCTTCAAGAGCCGTTGTTAAAGCATTTCTTCCCCCTTGTTGAGAAAAGTAATTTGACAAAAATTCATTTGTTCCACCCTTTGTTGAAAACTCTTTTTCAAGCAGTGCAAAATCGAGAGATATAGAACGATCCGTTGTTATAATTTTACGCATTTCATCTGTAAGATTTCCAAACATCATGGTAAGGAATTCTGCTGATTGCTGTTTTTTTAACCCCTGTGTTATAAACCATTGATGGGCTGTTTCTATAAAATTAAAATATACTCCCATAAGTGAACCAGCTGTCATAAAAAGATTAAACTGTTCTTCCTTATCCAGCACCAATGTGCCTCCCAATGCATCAAATAAAGTGCGTAAAAAGGGATGATCGGGATAGATTGGTGTCAGATTTTTGCATTCTGCAACAAAAGGTAATGGAACAGCACGATAAACTTTATGATTAATCCACTCTTCTATTTCTGCTGCTTTTGCCATAGCAAGTACGGAAATAACCAGCTGTTCTGGACGAAAACGAAGAGAGCGCAAAACGTCTTCTGCAATTTGGTTGGGCAAGCAAAGAAAAACACAATCACTAACATCGAGCAATGCTTGGTTATTTTCAGCAATCATAACTTTGTCATAAGTGTTTGAAAGGCGCTCTGCTGTTTGTGCATTGCGAGGTGAAACAACAATGGAAGAAACATCAAACGTGCTTGTCATTAAGCCATTCACCATTGAAGCACTGATTGTACCCGTTCCCAAAAAGCCAAGTCTCATTTTTATTTCTCAATTTTACAATTTAAAAGGAATCTTAATCAACATCTCAAGTATTTTAACTAACATAAACGCTAATTGAAGAAGCAACACATAGCATAGCAAAAATAATCAAGACCAAATAGATTTTAGGCTTGTCAAAGAGAACGGCAAAAGCAGAAAACCAACCAACAACAGCTGCGGCTAATGCAAATAAAAAACCTGGTTTATTCATAAGTACAATATGCATTGCCATTAAACCACCAATAATCAGCGCTCCAAAAACAATGAGCAAACCTGTTGCAAACTTTTCATAATCATCCATATTTTGCTCCTTATAGCGCTCAATTATTACACACTTTTTAACGCATATGTACATAAAAACGAAATGTTTTTTATTGAGTATGGTTAAAACGGGGGCTGCCTTTTATTGATCAGATGTAAAAAATGCAGGGATATGCTGTGGCCAACGCCAAGGTAAAATTGCAATCAAATCAAAGCGTACAGACAAAAGGACATAATCTTTTTGCCGTGCGAGCCAAATATCGGCAGCGGACTCAATTCGCTTTTCATTCATTCGGGAAACCGCTTCCATTGCTTCAGCCAAAGTTGAACGTGCTTTAACTTCAACGATTAACACAAGATTTCCGCGTCGTGCAATTAAATCAATTTCTCCACATTTTGTTTTAAAACGCCTTTCGGCAATGTGAAACCCTTTGCAACGTAGCCACCAAGCAGCCAATTTTTCTGCACGAATCCCTCGATAAAAAGACTTTTGTCTACGTTTTTTTTGTATCATTTTACGCATTTTTTAAAAAGATTAATCGCTGAAAAAGTTCCTGCTTTTTAAAACCGGTTTTTTTTGCAACAAAAGCTGCTGCTTGAGCAGCAGAATGTGTCCGTGCGCGTTCTAAGAGCATTTCATCAATTTCTTGATCACTTATCACATTTAAAGAAGAAGATGATTCTCCAACAAGTACAACAATTTCCCCACGAATATGGGTTTGTTTTCTGTAATTTTCTAATAAGTCCCCCAAATTGGAAACATCTACTGTTTCAAACTTTTTTGTTAATTCACGACAAATGGCAGCAGGTCGATCAGCTGAAAAAAGTGTGACCATATCCTGTAAAGTTTCAACAAGACGATGCGGTGATTCATAAAAAATCAAAGTTGCTGGAATCTCTTTTAATTGTTCCAACCGTTTTCGGCGCTGTAGCTTTCGCGCACTCAAAAAACCTGCAAAAAAAAAGCTATCAGTAGGAAGCCCTGTCGGTATAAGAGCGGCTAAAAGAGCGGATGCTCCAGGAATGGGAATAATTTTATGACCAGCTTTACGGGCCTCTTCCACCAATCGAAATCCGGGATCAGAAATAAGTGGTGTTCCGGCATCTGAAACAAGTGCTACTGTTTTGTTTTCTGCTAAAGCCGCTAAGAGCTTCGGACCCGCTTTTTGCGCATTATATTCATGATAGAGAAAAGTTTTTTTTTGAATACCGTAACGTTCCAACAAAACACGTGTTACTCGCGTATCCTCACACGCTAAAATATCAATTCCTGCAAGCACTTGCAAAGCACGAAGCGTAATATCTGCAAGATTTCCGATAGGTGTTGCCACAAGATAAAGCCCTGATTCTATAACGGGTGCAGAATAAGCATGCGCACCTATAAAATATGCTTTCTCACACATGCTCTTTTCTTTTCATTAAATTCTCCTCACCACAAGATTTTTATCCATACTCATAAGCCATTTTGGCTCATTTTTTACCAGCAGATTTTTTATCATTACAAAGGCTTACCTTACTCGAATAATCGATTACACTACAATAAGATAATCTCATATTTAACGTCTTAATCTAACATTATTATCTATTTTGAACCGCGTTATCTTTTCCAGTAAAACAAATTCCAGATGTAACCGATATTCTATCAGCCC
Organism: Bartonella sp. AS69XJJH; assembly: GCF_042195585.1. Classification (NCBI taxonomy): domain Bacteria; kingdom Pseudomonadati; phylum Pseudomonadota; class Alphaproteobacteria; order Hyphomicrobiales; family Bartonellaceae; genus Bartonella; species Bartonella sp. AS69XJJH. The sequence continues at coordinate 11,727 of NZ_JBHIOO010000021.1, forward strand.
CATGATTTTCTATAAAGTTTTTCCTTCGAGAACCAAAAAACAATTTTACCCATGCCACCATTTCACGCGTGGCTGTGCTCTTTTAAAAGCTAAGCTTTTTAGATTATTTCCATAACGTCTATCTTTCAAATATTCTATTGATATCAACATTGTTTTTCTGAGAAAATGTAAACAGCTCCTTTTGAAACACAAACAACTAACTGGCAGCTAACTGTATTGTTATTGATTAAATATAAGTCCTTACCAGAAAAATACTTTATTTTGTCATATTCTCTACAGCTTTAACAGTATAATGGGCATCTTAGATGTTTAAAGCTGGTTTTTATCTTAAATATTTGATTTTTAATGAAGATTTTATCATTTGCATATTGATTAGGAGTTTTAAATATCGTAAAATCATCTCGACGCATCTTATAGCTAATTAATCAAAATCATTTTCGTGCATTTCGGAACCGTCTCAAAGCAAAGATTATCGCATCATTGGGGCTCGCAGAAAAAATGATGCTGTTAGCTTGTACTTTTTATTGCGTAAATATGGAACTGTTCGTTCACAGGAGTACGTTATACCTTTTTTGAATAGTGTCGCAAAATAGTTGTCCGATATGTGTTGAGAGCTATCTCTCAAAAACAAACCCATGATTGAACAACACAAGTCTGCTTTAATTTTGGATACTTTATTTTTTCTAAAGGATATGCTCCCATAAAAAACGTAAGTTATAAAAGGGGGGACAATACGTTATCTCTTATTTTTAGAAGATATTGTGATGCTTTTGAAAGTTCTAAAGCCGAATGGACAGATGGTAGTAAAGAGAAAAACAGGTTTCTTCCTTTCAGATTTCATATTCTTGCTAAATGAAGCTGTATTTTCGTTTCGGAGATTACTCAAATAGAATACGCAATATTTTTGTTCTAGCTACAAAAGCTGGAGCGGCCCGCAGAGCTTTCATTTACCTTAATCTTTCTTTTAAATATAACCGCTTGTGTTCAATTTGGATGTTGATTTACAAGCAACAGCGAAAGCACAAGCTTTTATAAAAAAACACTCTATAAAACGCGTCATAGAGTGGTCATGAAAGCTATTTTGGTTTTTATCGGATGTTTTGCTAATAGCGATAGTCTCCATGGCTTGGCATCTACTTATTCTTACGGTATTTGCACACATTCATTGCAGTATATTGGTAAAGGTTAGATGCAAGGCGATTATCCTTGATGCAAAAATAAAAGGTTGATGTAAGATTAAAGATTTTTTCGTGTCATTATCAGTAGAAACATTGAAATGGCTTGAACAAGCATGCCCTTTATCTCGTTATCTAGCAATGTTTTTTCTACATTTGTCTGTGGTTTTCTTTAGTGAGCATTACTTGGCAAAGTGTAGGAGAAAAAATAAACTTGAAGCGCAGTTTCATGGGTTTTGCTCTTAGCTAGTTAAAATGACTGATGTTTTTATGAGGGGGCTAAAAGCATTTTGGATCATGTGGGGAAAGGGGTAAGTAGAGCGGTTTATTTTCCTTCAGGTTTTCGAGAACTGCGGCAGTTTCTTTATCGCAGAATTGTCAAGAATATATTCATTATTGTTTTGTCATTGAGATAAAAAATTTTTGATAAAAATATGTTATGTTTTTTTTGTTGAAAAAAGTCATGTGGTGGGGAGAGTATTTTATATGAGAATAGAGTCCTTTTTATATTGTAAAAGAACGTATGCAGGAAGGTGATTGATAGATTTTTGATCTGAGAGAAATATTTTTATCCATTGCGTTTTGTATATTTCAATTTTAGGAGAATGAACAATGATTATACATTGGGGAATTACATATTGGGATAGAAGGGCCCCTCATTACCTTGCGGACAGATCCAAGTGATATTTTGGTTCGGATCTTTGATATCGCATGTTTTACAATGTATGCAATTTGAAGCGTTGATCATATAAGTCAGATGATCATTATACTCTAGCCACTCGTAGACAGCGGCGGGACAATAGCGTGTAGAGGGTCCTCCATAGATTGCATATTCAGAGTCTTTATGTTTTTTTAATGAGGCTATTTTTAAATGGCAAGGTTGATTTTCTTCATGCTGCGTATTGGAAAGGGCAACACTTGAAAGGCGATCAAAGGTTACAACGCCATCTGGTTTTGGGTAAGCAATGGGTTGAAATTTTTCTGCTGGTTCAAGGCATGTATAATCTTCCTTTCCATGGGAGAGTGTTTTAAATAAGGAAAATCCGAACAGTTGTTGCCACCACATATCAAAACCGGCAAGTTTAATTCCATATTTTGTCCCATATTTTGCCCAGAGCGGTTTGGCATTTCGCACTTTATAAAGATCTTTGCCAATGAGCCCTTTTCGCCACTGCTCTTCGATTTCTTTAACCTCATCATGGGCACGTCCTTGTGCAAGAGCAGTAGTGATTTTATCGGCAGCTAATATGCCAGATAAGATGGCATTGTGTGATCCTTTGATACGAGGAACATTGACAAATCCAGCAGAGCAGCCAATAAGCACCCCACCAGGAAAGGTGAGTTTTGGTACAGATTGCCAACCTCCTTCGCTGATAACACGTGCACCATAGGAAAGACGTTTTGCACCTTTGAAGATTTCATAGAGCTTTGGATGTGTCTTAAAACGTTGAAATTCTTCAAAGGGAGAAAGATAAGGATTTTTGTAATCTAAGTGTACAACAAAACCGACAGAAATGATATTGTTTTCTTGGTGATAAATAAAGCCACCGCCACCGGTATTATTGTCTAAGGGCCAACCAGTGAAATGTTGTACTAAACCGCGTTGGTGTTTCTGGGGGGCAATTTCCCAGAGCTCTTTGAGACCAAGACCAAATTTTTGTGGTTCACGATTTTTGCTAAGATTAAAATGTTGTATCAGTTGTTTTGCAATTGAGCCGCGGGCGCCTTCCGCAATCAGAGTGTATTTTGCCAATAAAGCCATACCAGGCATATAATTTTTTCCAGGGGTTCCATCTTTGTTAAGCCCCATATCACTGGTGAGAACACCAATGATAGCTCCGTTATCTTTTTGGATGATGGGTTCTGTTGCCGCAAAACCAGGATAGATTTCAACACCCAACGCTTCAGCTTTTTTGCTTAGCCAGCGGCAGACGTTCCCAAGAGAAACGATATAACATCCGTTATTTGATAAGATTTTGGGATACAAAATATTGGGTAATAGTGTCGCTTTTTGAGGCTTTAGAAAAAAAAATTGGTCCTGGGTGACTGGGGTTGTGAAGGGATGGTCGTTGTCATTTCTCCATTCTGGTAAGAGTGTATCGATACCAATGGGGTCAACAACTGCGCCCGAGAGAACATGTGCACCAACTTCGGTCCCTTTTTCAACAATTGTGACAGAAAGCTCAGGATTAATTTGTTTAAAACGAATTGCGGCAGAAAGCCCTGCAGGTCCCGCTCCGACAATGACTATATCAAACTCCATACTTTCACGTTGGTCATGCAGAGATGTATTCATAACTTATAAAGCTTTCTCCAATGCTGGAATAATTTGGTGGAGGTCACCTACAAGGGTGTAATCGGCAATTTGCATTATAGGAGCTTCTTCATCTTTATTAATGGCAACAATAACTTGTGCATCCATTATACCGGCTAAATGCTGGATTGCACCGGAAATGCCAACGGCGATATAGAGTGCAGGGGCAACGACTTTTCCTGTTTGTCCAATTTGCCAGTCGTTGGGAGCATAGCCTGCATCCACTGCTGCGCGGCTGGCACCTAAAGCAGCATTTAATTTTTTTGCAAGAGGAAGAAGAAGTGCCATAAATTTCTCTTGAGAACCAAGACCACGCCCGCCTGATATAATAACACGTGCTGAGGTGAGATCGGGACGATCACTTTTGTTGGTTTCTGCTTTTACGAAAGAAGAAAGATTTGGATTGGGAGCTGGTGTTATAGTTTTAATGGGAGCAGAATTATTTTGGGAAGGCGTTGGGGTGAAAGAAGCGGTGCGAACTGTTATAATCTTTTTATAATCATTGGTGCGTACAGTTTCAAATGCATTGCCTGCATAAATTGGTCGTTTGAAGGTATCTGGTGAAAGAATAGCGGTAATATCTGAAATTTGCATAAGATCAAGAAGAGCTGCTACGCGCGGCATCACATTTTTCCCAGTACTACTGGATGCTGCCATGATCACATCATAATCATTTGCTAGCGTGAGAATTGTATCTGTCATAGGCTCGGCAAGCTGATTGGCTAAATAGTCTGCTTTTGCAATAAGAACTTGCCGCACACCATTAAGTTTAGCGCTATTTTCCGCTATCGTTTGAATTTTTTCTCCGCAAACCAGAATATCGATATCATTACTGAGTGCGTGTGCAGCGGTGAGCACTTTTGCTGTTTCTTCTGTATTATGATCAGCCAATAAAAGAATTGCCATAAGTTTTTGCCCTTTTATGTGAATGTTGCTTTTACTCTAATGGTGAGAATATTAAATGCAGTTCTTCTGTTTTAAGGCTCTGACAAGCTCTACTACATTTGCCACTTTTATACCGGATTGACGGGGTTTTGGTTCTTCAACGCTTAAAATTGTTAAGCGTGCTTTCGTATCGACGCCAAGATCAGCAAGAGATTTTTGTTCAATGATTTTCTTTTTTGCTTTCATGATGTTGGGGAGAGAGGTGTAACGCGGTTCATTGAGCCGTAGATCGGCGGTCATAACCATGGGAAGGGGAAGACAAAGGGTTTGTGTTCCATTATCAACTTCACGAATAACTGTAGCATGCCCATTTTCTATGTTAAGATGTGAGGCAAAAGTTGCTTGTCCCCACCCAAGAAGAGCAGCGAGCATTTGTCCTGTTTGGTTGCTATCGTCATCAATTGCTTGTTTTCCTAAAAAGACCATGTCGGGTTTTTCTTCATCAACAATGGTTTTGAGAACCTTAGCAATTGCTAAGGGTTCAAGTGTTTGATCCGTTGTGACAAGAAGTGCGCGATCAGCTCCCATTGCAAGTCCTGTTCGTAGAGTTTCTTGAGCTGCTTCTGGACCAATTGAAACAAGAAGAACTTCTGAAATTTTACCGGATTCTTTTTGGCGAATGGCCTCCTCCACGGCTATCTCATCAAAAGGATTCATAGACATTTTTACGTGAGACAGATCAACGCCTGTACTATCGGGTTTGACGCGTATCTTGATGTTATAATCAACAACACGTTTGACAGCGACAATTATCTTCATAATGATCCTCTTTGTTTTTATGATCACAAGTTTATAGCAATCTTCATAAGAAACCAAATTGTTTAGAATGAAGTCTCAATTTATAACTTGTGTTCTCTTTCATATAAGCTTTTTTTACGTTTACTTGTATTTTCTCGTCGTCGTTTTCAATCTTCATATTTTTGCATTGCCATAGTTGCCTTATTTGCTTGAATAAAAAGTAAAAAAAATAATCTGTCTTGTGAGAATATTTTTTTATTTTCTTATGCTTTGTTTATGATGGTGCAATAGGTTCTTTATGCAATGAAAAATTAAGTGAAAAAGATAAAAATGGGGGATGATTTTGCTCTTCAAATCTTGAAGACAGAAAAATTAAAGATCTTTCTTTCAAATATTTTGGATAAAGATTAGGGGAAAATATTTCTAACCAAAAAGTTTTTGGGAATTCTTAAAGCTCTATTTACTAAAATAGAGCACACTTTCTCATCATTTGTTGCGATTCTTTTTAAAATGGTTAATGAGGGGTAGGCGTTTGTGAATACGAAGGGTCATACGATCGACCAAGCGACCAAACAGGTTAGGAACGATAAAGTCTTTTCTTTTGTTGAAAAAAAAGAGAGAATGGATACTCCTGTAGAAGTAACGATGTCGGATATTGCTCAAAAATTACGCACCGTTTATGCACAAATGCAAATGAAGCATTCGCCTCGTTCTTTAATGCAGCAGAGTTCTGTAGAAGAGCATTTTAAATCTTACTTAGATGATATTAGTCGGGCCATTTTGGCTGAACACTATATACGTCGACAAAGAGAAAAAAAGCTTTTCCAGTCTTTAGAGCAGATTAAAACAATTGTTCAAAGTTTGCAGAGTGAAAAAAAAAGTTTAGAAGAAGCAACTGTAACACAACAGGTATCTCGTTCAAAGTCACCTGATTCTGTTGTACAAAAACTTGCTCATATGGAATGTGAGGGAAATCAAGAACGCTTATTCTTTCAAAAGGTACAAAATTTTTCGAAACAAAACGGCATAGTTCCACTCCAAGAAAATGTTGAAAATACGTTGCAGCAAGAAAATAGAAGCTCTTTGCCCAGTGATGCTCTGAAATCTTCCTTTAAAAAGGATGAGGAAATAGTAAAGCGTGCTGTGATAGAAGAAAAGGGTATGATGGGTGCTCAGGCACCTAATCATTACATTGAGAATGATTTTTCTTCTTTAAAGACGCAGTCTCGGGAACATGTCTCGTTTTTATCTTATTTGGTAAAAAAAAGTGTTCTTTGTTTTTTAACCGTTGTATTTGTGGGTGCTATAGCGTTATGTCTTTATAGCTTTTTAAAAGGAGCTCGTTTTTTTTAATTTTTATGATGTTGATGTTAATAGACGTGAAATGTATTGCGCATTCGTGTTTATGCGAAAGCTATAGTAACTAAAATTATCCTTTTAAATACGCAACAGAGATTATTGGAAAAGAGTATAATTGGAGAAAGATTCTCTAATTGTTAAAAAACATCAAATTATCTTGAAGGTTCTGTAAGTGAGTATTTATTTACCAATTGCTGAAATGTCACTCAATATGCTGATCTTGATTGGTATGGGAGTCGTTGCTGGTTTTTTTTCAGGCCTTTTTGGAATTGGTGGTGGGTTTCTCATCACACCGTTATTGATTTTTTATAATATTCCTCCTGCTATTGCTGTTGGAACAGGTGCTAACCAGATGATTGCGTCATCTGTAACAGGAGCAATTACACATTTTAGAAGACGTACGCTCGATATTAAACTTGGTATTCTTTTGGCGATTGGAGGAGGGGGTGGTTCTTTAATCGGGATTCAGGTTTTCTCTGTTTTGAAAAAGTTAGGTCAATTAGACTTAATGATTTCGCTTCTTTATGTGATTCTTCTTGGAAGTGTAGGAAGCTTGATGATCATTGAAAGTTGGTATGATATGATGCGCAAGCGTAAGGCAGGAAAGACCAATGTTCGTCTTGCTGGTCGACATAATTGGATTCATCGCTTACCTTTAAAAATGCGTTTTCGGACATCTATGATATATGTTAGCATCATTCCAGTTTTAGGGATTGGTCTCATTGTGGGGTTGTTGTCTTCTATTATGGGAATTGGTGGGGGGTTCTTTATGATACCAGCATTGATTTATCTTCTACGTGTTCCAACCAGTGTGGTGATTGGGACTTCACTTTTTCAGATTACATTTGTGTCTTCTTTCACGACAGTTTTGCAAAGTATGACTAATCAGTCCGTTGATATTGTCTTGGCTTTTTTATTAATGCTTGGCGGAAGTATTGGCGCGCAATATGGAACACGGGTTGGACGGAAGTTAAAGGCTGAACAATTGCGTATGGCACTTGCATTTTTAGTGTTGATTGTGTGTATGCGTCTTGCTTTTCAATTATTTATACGCCCTGATAATCTTTTCTCTCTGGATATTCTTATGAGATAAAAATGGGTAGATTATTTTCTTTATACATCATTGCAGGTTGCTTTTGTTTTATTTCTTTTTCTACATGGTCACATGTTGGGACGCCAGCTACATTCATCGATCAAGTTGACCACGAAACTGTCCAAATTATCGTAACAACGAATACGATTACTGTGGATGCAAATTTTGCTGGTCGTGATCTTTATATTGCTGGTGTTTTGGAAAATATTGATCCGTTATATTCTCGACAGAACCGTTATGATATTGTTGTAAGCTTGGAGGGACAAGATCGGACAATGGTGATGCGAGAAAAAAAACGCAATGCCGGTGTATGGGTTAATACAGATTCTCTTATTTTTAAAAAGGTTCCTCTTTTTTACTCTATGGTCACAACGCGTGAAATTGGCGATATTACGAGCATTGAAGATTATAAACGCTTGGGGTTAGGATTACTCTATTTGCCATTGCAGACGGATGAACAAGATCAGAAAAAAATACAAATCTTTCGCGATGAACTTATAAAGTTGCAAAAAGCTAAAAGCCTTTATTATGAAGAAGTAGGTGGAGTTCGTTTTGGTTCTGACACACTTTTCACAGCACATTTTCGTTTGCCAGCAAATATCCCAGTTGGACATTATAAAGTTCGTGCTTATCTTTTTCGTGATGGACAGTTTATTGATAGTGCAACAACGACTCTTGAAATTGTTAAAGCACATATCGCTTATACAATTTTTTATGCAGCGCACAAGTATCGTTTTTTATATGGTATTGTTGCAGTGATTATTGCTATTACTACAGGATTTCTATGTCGTTTGATTTTTCGAAAAGATTAAAGCAAGGAAAATGTTAAGGCTTTTATTTTTTATGAAAAATTCGTAAGATAAGAAAAATAGGCACAACAATAATAGCTCCCGTCATAGTTATATGGAAGAAATTTGTAAGCGTTATAAATCCTGCTTCCCATAGTGATTGAAAAAAATCTACTATTTTGTGTATGAGGTTTCGGTGTGTCCATCCCAAAAAATTCATTACGACGCCAATGAAGAATGACAGGATAAGCAATTTTAGACTAACGCTGCTTAATTTTCTTCCAAGAAACGCATGAAAAGAATCTAATAATCTTTTTTTTCGCTTCATTTTAATATACTTTCGAAGATCGTGTTTCTTATTGTATTATCATAGTGCGGCGATGTTACTATCATAAAGCAAAAACATTTTTTTATTTTTTCTTACTTTTTTGAGTTTATCACCTTTAGTCTGATTAACGGTGCTGGTTTTTGAAATATGCACATATTTTATTGCATTTTTGCGATATTTTCATGGCGCTTCTTTTATTAAATGAAAGGAAATCCTTTCGTTTCTGAGAATTTGTAGAGAAATTTTATAACGTTTCGATATTTCGCATCAGAGTGAGAGTTTTAGTATATTGAAGATTTTGTAACGAACTTATTATTGTCGTGTATAGAAATAATATTTCAAGACAGTTTACTTAAAAAAAGACTATCTATTCTAATAAGGGTGTGCTTATATAGGTATTATATTCAGATATTTCAACCTTAGTGCCTTGAAAAGATCTTTTTTTCTGAAAAAATATAAGCAATGAATTGAGTGTTGTTAAAGGAGCAAAGATATTTAAAATACGATATTGAAAAAAGTTTTGTTATGTATGTCCGCGTGAGGGAATATCAGAGGTTTGTGGTGCTCGTGCTCCTTTTTATTTGGAAATAAGATATAATTAGAAGCCGTTATTTAGCGGGGAATTATGGAAAAATTCAAAATTCCTTTTGCAGAAGGGGTAGAGGTGGTTGACGTTGGCCGATGGGCAAAATTTTCTGTTTTGTTGAAATATCAAATTATTATGAAGGCTCTTTGTTATTAAGGTTTTTGAGCTAACGGGGGATAGTCCTTTGATGGCATAAAAAACGCTAGAATAAAGAAGAGGCAAGCTTGCCTGATAAGAGAGAAGAAATCTTTGTTTTATAGCTTTCAATGGTAGACGTTGTAATATTATCAATAGATTTGTGATGGGTTATGTCATTCATCATATATTAAATTATTTTTCGGTGCATATTGGGGCTTGTTAAGTATGGACAGGAGGAAAGGTTGGTAAGTGGTGCTGTTTTAAAATTTTAATACTTTGTTTTAGGGGCCTATGGATCGTCTAACCTTATTATTAAGCATGTTCTTGTTGCGTGGGAAATTTATATAATAAACTTTATTTAAAAGGAAAATTTATGAACTTGAAGAAAAAAATATTGAAAAGTAGTGGTTCTCTTGTTTCTGCTCTTATTGCACTGGGGGTAGTTGTACAACAGGCTTCAGCAAAAACACCTGGCGATACCCTTGTGATGGCTTGGAATCTTGATGCAATCAGTACGTTTGATCCTGCGCAGCTCAATGATGTTTATGGAAGTGAAATTATCGACAATGTTTGTGATAACTTGGTGAGTACTGCGACAGATGATCCTGCTAAAATGGTTCCCGCTTTAGCAACACATTGGGATGTTTCAGGTGATGATCACAGTACGGTGATTACCTTTCATTTGCGTGATGGTTTGAAGTTTAATAATGGCAGATCAGCCAATGCCAATGATCTTGTTTGGGGTATGAAGCGGATTGTCAAATTGAAGATGAGTAATGCAGCA
>NZ_JBHIOO010000022.1:0-20877 GCF_042195585.1 Bartonella sp. AS69XJJH
CATATCCCAAGAACTGGTCAAAAAGACTTTTGCCATTACCCTCTACCAAAAGGACGTAAATCCACATTAAAGCCCGTAATCATCGTACAAGACATTGATTTATAATGATAATTCACTGTTTTGTATGTTGAGTGAGAGTCCCGAATAACGTAAGATTCTCTCATTTCAAATCTGTTTATCTTGAATCAATCAAAACCACTATTTGCACATAACAAGTGGGATGAGCGTGTGGATCAAATTTGTATAAGAAAGGACTAAAAATGGCTCTTATGAACCGTCTTAATGCAAGGGCTGTCGCAACATTGGGGGCTGGCAAATATAATGATGGTGCCGGCTTGTTACTTCATAAGCGTAAAGATGGAGGTGCTCAATGGATTTACCGTTTTACCATTCATGGGCGGCGCCGTGAAATGGGCTTGGGTGCCTTGAGAGATGTTTCTTTAAAACAAGCTCGTGAATTGGCAACTGGGTGGCGTTCTGTTCTTCGTGAAGGGCGTGACCCTATTAAAGAACGTGAAAAACAAAGGCGTGAGGCAATAAGTAATCTCCATTATTTAAAAGATATCGCGTTGGATGCTTTTGAAAGTCGTAAAGCTGAATTAAAAAATGATGGTAAAGATGGGGATTGGTTTTTGCCATTACGCCTTCATATTCTGCCCAAATTAGGCTGTCTTCCCGTTTCTGAGATTACACAAACAGAGATACGCAATGTTCTTGCCCCTATTTGGCATACAAAAGCTGGAACAGCTAATAGAGCTCTTATCCGTCTCAACCTTTGTCTCAAACATGCGGCTGCATTAGGATTGAATGTTGATTTACAAGCAACAGAAAAAGCACGCGCGCTCTTAGGTAAACAACGCCATAAAGTCCAAAATTTACCAGCCATGGATTGGAAAGATGTGCCGGCTTTTTATAAAACACTCTGTGAAGCATCAACCATAACACAACTGGCTTTGCGTTTGCTTATTCTGACAGGCGTTCGTACCAATCCTTTACGTCATATTCATAAAGATCAAGTTGAGGAGGATATATGGACCATTCCTGCTGAGAATATGAAAGGAAGGCGTGATGCTACAACAGAATTTCGCGTGCCTCTATCAACAGAAGCATTAGAAATTCTAAAACAAGCGCGCTTGCTCTCTCGTAATGATTTCTTTTTTTCTGCTAGAGGTCGTGGTCCCCTCGCTGAGAAATGTATGGCTACGTATATGAGAAAAAATAAAATTGAGGCATGCCCCCATGGATTTCGCTCTAGTTTACGCAATTGGCTCGCTGAAACAACCGATGCCCCCTATGAGGTCGCTGAAACCATTCTAAGTCATACGGTCGGCGGGAAAGTAGAGCGTGCCTATCGTCGGACTGATTATCTAGAACAACGCCGGATCTATATGGATAAATGGGCGGCTTATGTCACGGGGCAATCTTAAGATATGGGGTGCATAACCCCATGATCTGTGGATAACTTTAGCTCTCTTTTCTCTCATTCTCTCTCAATAAGATTCATAAATTATCACATCAGAAAAACTATGATAAAATATTGTTTTCTATAAATAAAATACCTTCAAAAATGAACAAAAATATGGTTAATAAATGGTTATGATTTGTTACCATTTTTTGATAGAAAGGATTTTAGTATGATAGAAAATGATATTCTTTTGACAGACCGTGAAAGTGCCAAATTGCTTCATATGAGTGTCTCAACATTCCGCCGTCATGTTACCAATGGATCTCTCCCAAAACCCCTAAAATTGGGTTTTTTATCGCGTTGGTTACAATCAGATCTTTTGAATGTCATCGAGCAAGCAAAACAGCAACGTCAAAGTGACGCGGCATAAAAAAAAGCCTTGTCACGTAAGGACGGACAAGGCTTTCTCAAACTCATCACCCTAGAGAGTGCACAATCCGTCCTATGACGCAACGTTATAGCATTTAAAATGATGTGTTCTTTTAAGAATGCGCAGGATATTACACGTGCTGTGCCGCGGGTTTGGCATGGGCGTTATGGAACAGCCCGTTGCCCTGCTCATGATGATAGGCTACCTAGCTTATTCCTTGCCAATGGACATGATGGGCGTCTTTTACTCTATTGTTATGCTGGCTGCTCTTTTAGAGAGATCATACAAGCGCTCATTAGAATTGGCTTGCTTGGAAAACAAGCCTTTTTTGATAAAGCTTATGATCAGACGCTCTCTTTCTCAAAACAGTTTTGTGCTGATCTCAAACGAGCAAAAAAGAAAGCAGAGAGAGCAAAAGCAATTTGGCAACAAAGCCAACCAATCAAAAATACTTTAGCAGAAACCTATTTACGTATGTGGGGTATTACATGTGATTTGCCTCCCGATTTACGCTTTTACGACAAGTGTCCACACCCCTCTGGGGGTACACTGCCCGCGTTAGTGGCTCTTGTTAAGGGTGCTGGCTCCTTTGCCATTCATAGAACCTTTTTAAAAGACAATGGCTGCAAAACAGATCAGAAACCAGCAAAAGCCATGTTGGGATCTGTAACAGGTGGTGCTGTGCATTTAAGTCAAGCCAATCCCAAACATCTGGTCATTTGTGAGGGCATTGAAACCGGTCTGGCTCTTTTGTCTGGGTTGTTATCAGAGCCCGTTAATTTATGGGCGTCTCTTTCAACCAGTGGCATGATGCGTGTGAATTTACCCCATACAAAAGGGCGTCTCACCATTGCAATGGACGGCGATGATGCGGGTCGTAAAGCAGGTTTTACCCTCGCTGCACGTGCTTATAGCCAAGGCTTTGAGGTCTTTATGATGCAAGCTCCAAAAGGAACCGATTTTAATAACGTATTACTTTCTCAAAAGAAGGAACTATGAAAGAGAGTCATTTACAAAACAACAATGAAAATACCCCCGTCAATGATAACGATAATGCTTGTTTACGGTTGGAAAAGATTTATTGTTGTTAGAAGGGAACGATCCGCTGGGACGCAGTTTGCAGGATTCTGGCCTGCTGCACACGAAACGCTGCGTGCCCAAGAGAGATTAATGCAAGCGTCAAAACAAAAAGCGATAGAAGTCTGGGCGCATTAGGCTGGCATGGAAGTCCCATGTCGCATGGGGCAGCTTTATGCTGCATCTGGCAGAGGCAAAGAGACTTTTTCTTTTAGTTATGACCAAACTTGGCTGAAGAGCGGGCATAGCCAGCTGTTTGATCCAGATTTGCAGCTTTATTCGGGGCTGCAATATACTCGGGAGGATCATGACAATTTTGGCCTTTAGGTACTGGTAATTTTTTAATTAAAAGCAGTTGCTTTTAATTAATTTAGGTGGTACTGCGAAAGTAAGCAGATATCCTCGTCTATATAGTTTTATTGGGATTATGTTTTATCAAGGGTAATTCTGTGCTGGAAAATTTATAGCATGTTTAAATATAAGGGGGAGGCATGAGTCATAGTTTTTTCGATATCGTAAATAATCCTGCATATAATGAAAAATCGTTGGCGCTGGTAGTCGCTGGGACTGCTGAGATAGCGCGGAATGTCATAGATTCACTAATTAATGGTGGTTATTTCGTAGTTTTTACATGGTTCAGTAATGAAACCGCCGTTAGTGATATGAAGCATCGGTACCAAAGTGCTGTCTTGCCAGTTCGCTTGGATTTGACATCCGAGCAAGACGTCGTGCAGTTTTGTGCTGCCTTAGAAAATGTTAGAATTGAGATAGCTATCTACTGTGCTGGTTATAACCCAGCATGTTTGTGCGATGAGCTGGAACCCGAAAATATTAGCGCCATTACTCGTCTTAACTATCTGTCAGCCGTGCTGATTTTCAATATGGTAGTCAAAACGATGAAGCAGTATAAAGAAAATGAGACCAAGCTGGTGTTTATCAGTTCGGTGGCCGCAAAAAAAATCAGAGTGGGTAACTCTTTATATGGCTCGACGAAGGCAGCTATGGAAAGATATCTCTCCGGTCTTGCACTGGAAATGGGCCGATTCAATATCAGAACGCTGTGCTTAAGTCCTGGTTATATCAAGACGAAAATGCTTAAGAATTATTGTGCGAAAGAAGGAAAAAGTATTGCTAGCATAGAAAAAACCATCCCAATGAGGAAAATGTTGGCTGCCGAAGATGTTGCGAATGCTGTCAATGCGTTTATTAACGGTAAAATTATTACTACAGGCGTTTCATTAACGATCGGGAATGGTGAGGGGATTATCTAATGTATATTACAACAATTAGCCAGATTTTTAAAGATGTCATGTATCTTGATGAGTCAGAAGAGCTTGATCCGCACAAGTCGCTATTCTCTGATTACGGAATGACTTCGATCGATTATATTGATTTTGCCTTCGAGTTAAAAAAGCACTTCAAGGTTGATGTTAGTCCTGAAAGCCTTTGGCCGGTAAATAAATGGGCCACTACAGAAGCATTTTACTCATTTGACACCAAAGAGTGGACTAGCGAAGGTGTTGCTAAAATCAATGACCTGCTGGGGTTAAAAGAATATGAATCGATTGATAAGAAAATCCAGTTTAAAGAACTCTACTCCTATTTCACGCTGAATTATATCAACCAGCGTATATCAGTTTTAAAGCGCAACTAGCATGACGGAAAGGGTCTATATAAAAAACTATGGTGTGTATCAGCAATTCGCGCCTAATAGTGCAGCGCTGAGCCAGCTGCTCAGTATTGCGGATGACATTAATCCTTGTGATATGGATTATTACCACTTTTCGACACCGTCTATGATAGACAAGAAGCTGGTCAGCAGAGAAGACCGCTCAGTGCTGAATGATATGTCAAAAATGGTAATTAATGCGCTGATAGATTTTCAAAGTAAAGATTGCCTGGCGGAGTATGCAAAAGCCTTTCTATATACTGCATGCGATAGCGAAGAGTCCAGCCTTAACTCGCTTTTTGAAATTTGCCGTAAATATAAGGACGATGGTTCAGTCTGGAAGCATATCCAGCAGTATAAGGAGATGAATAATCCTCTGGATATGTTGCGATTTTTGCCAACAAATGTGTTGTATCACATCTCAAAATTGTTACTTAATCATGAGGAAGGTACGCCGTTACGTGCCGCATCATTAAGTGGCCTAGTTGCATTGAAATTGGCCTATGCTGACATTGCTAATATAATTGCAAAAGAGCGAGCGATGGTTGTTAGTGCAGCAAATATGCTGACCTTCGATAGTCTGGCTGTCTTTAAAAAATTTGGTGAAATTCGACAAAGTGATAAAGATATTTCTGGTATTATCCCCAGTTGGGGGGCGGCCGTAATGTCTTTAGACAATAACAGTTGCGATGCGCTAGCTGAATTAATCTCTGTGACTATTCGTTATTGCCCTAAAGTCAGATTTGAAGAACGGGACTGGGAAAGCCTATTGAGTAAACAACGAACGCAACAAGGAGAACCTGATGTTATTGTTAGTTATAACAACGGTATTTGTACGCAACAAATAGCTGAATATTCAGCGCTAGAGAAATTTTTTCCAGGGATACCGATTGTTAACTATAAATCTAAAACTGGGTACACTGGAAAACTCAATAACATACTGGATATTTTATGCTGTCTTAATGATCCTGCTATTCCTTCGGGGGCCCGGGTTATGCTGACTGGAGCGGCTATCAATTATGGTATCGGAAATATTTGGATAATTAAACACTGAGGGAAGGTTTACAATGAATACCCATTTTGATGCAGATACATTATGTATTAGTGCATATGGGGCTGTTACGCCATTAGGCAGCCACTTGGATGAAATTCACGCCTGCTTTATGCGTGAGAAAAGTGGTATACGGAAGATTAAAAAATTTGATCACCAGTATTTTCAAACTCATGAAGCTGGGATTCCTATAGAAGGTAATGAGTTGCTACGCTGGCCTAAAAAAAAATCCTTCAGAAACGGCGAGCTTTTTTATGCGGGTTTAGCAGCAAAGAGACTGCATGAACGACTGCATTTGCAGGAATATTATCCAGCAGAAGATATTGGCTGTATTGTAGGGATTGATGAACCGGCAATCGATATTGAAAAGTGTATCGGTTTTGCGGATAAGGTTCCCGCCGACGCGGATAAGCAATACTTGGTCGATGTCATGCTAGAACATTTTAGAATTAGTGAGTTTCTTGATCTCGATACAACTGCGGTTCTAAAAACGATACATGAAATTATCCCGTTTGCGGGCCTCAGCTTTGCCCATCTAGGCCTTTGTTCTGCATCAACGCAAAGTATCGGCCTCGCGATGCGAGCCATCCGCAATGGTGAAGTTAAAGCGGCGATTTGCGGCGGTGTTTCTGCGAAAGTCACCCCGCTAAATCTTGCGCGATTAGAAGGAATGGGAGTGATATCGACTGATCAAAACTACAGTGGACCACGGCGTTCGCGGCCTTTTGACCGGCATCGTAGCGGATTTGTTTTAGCGGAAGGCGCAGGTCTGTTTGTTATTGAAAAATTATCTAACGTATTGGCGCGGCAGCGTGAGCCGTTGGCCTATTTATTGGGTTACGGCGGTGCACTTTGCGCACAGCATATTGTAGCGCCGCATAAAGATGATCTCGAAATGCAACTGTCGATGGAGCGGGCCATCGAACATGCGGATGTTGACCGTACCGCTATTGATTTTGTGAATACACATGGGACATCGACACTACAAAATGATCAGCACGAAGCCAGTGCAATCAGAACGGTTTTTGGCGCGCACAACCCGGCGATTGTGGCGACAAAATCTTGGCACGGGCATCTGATTGCTGCTGCCGGTGCGATGGAAATTTTGTGTGTACTGGTTTCTTTTCGGAACAATGTTTTGCCCAAAATTTTGAATTGTGATGAAATCGATCCTCAATTGCCCGCTGGTATTGCGCTTGTGAGGGAGCATCAGTACCGACCGCTTAAATACGCATTGAAAAACTCATTTGGTATGGGCGGTGGCGCAAGCAGCTTGGTTTTAGGGAATCCACAATATCTGTAAGGGGCACCCCATGCTAACAATATATTCCTTATTAGAAAGAAACTGGCAAGTGATTTGTCATCACAGTCATTATTCGGCAGAGGATGTCAGCATGATGACAAAAGGGTGTGCAGATACCGTAGTTAGATATTGTCGCGATCGCCCGCAAGGGGAGCAAAATAAGCTGTTTGTTTTTGTGATTAGAAATAATTTCGAAGGCCTGATTAGCTATTTTGTTGCGTCTGTGCTAAAATTGAAAGCTTGGATCGTCAGTATTCATGATTTAGACATTGTTGATATACTGGTTGATGCCGATTGCATTGCGGCTGTTGTAATGAGCCATGAAGTCAGGGATATTAGTATCATCAGTCACCGGATTAATATCGCGTTTGATCACTGTCTTTCAACTGTGAACGAAAATCTGGCTGATTTTACAGCATATCCGTGCGCGCATTTCTATTTTTGTACCTCCGGAACAACCAGTAAACCCAAGTTGATTCAATATCATGAAAATATTCTGATTGAGAATGCCATCGCGGTGAGCCAATCTCTTGGACTAAGTAATGAAGATTGCTCATTGTGTTATTTCCCAGTGCAGTATATGTATGGTCTCTCTACTATGCTATGTGCCTTCTTATCGGATAGCAAACTGGTATTTGAAAAATTTCAAATAAGTAATATTGGTGAACTCGTTTCGCACTATAGAATTACCAACTTGCCTTTAATCGGTGACTGGATGCTGGCAGTAAGCGACATTTTTACCAAAAGCCGAATCCATGTGCAAAATATCTTGAATGCATCCGACCGTTT
Organism: Bartonella sp. AS69XJJH; assembly: GCF_042195585.1. NCBI lineage: Bacteria > Pseudomonadati > Pseudomonadota > Alphaproteobacteria > Hyphomicrobiales > Bartonellaceae > Bartonella > Bartonella sp. AS69XJJH. Next base: position 7,725 of record NZ_JBHIOO010000022.1, read on the forward strand.
GCTCACCGTACAAGCATCGGGTATCCTCTCATCATGTACGACGTTATGGAATAACTTCGGTCAGACCGAATCCGGACCGCGCTTGTTTCATAATAAGATCTGCTCGCTACGCGATATTGAAAGAACCAGTAAATATGGCGTTGTAGCGCCGGGTAAGGCTTTGGTGAGTGATATAAAAATTGATTTGCGCCCCATTGATCGGGCGGATGCTTCTGATTCAGTGCGCCGTATGTTTTATAAAACGCCTTTCGCGTGTGATGGTTATGTTGATAGTTCCTTGCAATTAAAGCCGCGTGATGAATGGTTTGATTCCGGCGACCTGTTTGTTAAAGATGAATCCGAATGCTATTACTGGATAGCCAGAGCCGTTAATGAATTTAAACACAATGGTAAGTTTATCCCAGTTCAACTGATTTCAAATGACATTATTAAGTATGCCGGATGTTTAAGGCATTACTTTTCAAAAGCACAGAACGGCGATCTTTATCTCAACCTTGATATGTCGGTAAATAGTGAGCAGGTTAAAGTCGTTACTAAACTATTGACTGATAAATGGTATCAGTATGCATTTAAAGTAAATATCAGAAAAATTGCCACGACAAATACAGGGAAAATAAAATGTACCGTGTAGATAAAGCTCATGGTATGAGCAGAGTGTATGTTAATCGCCGTGCAAACAATTATCTGTGCATTGTGAGCCATTCTTTTTATACCTATTTTTTAGCTATTGACAGGCTTCATCGTTATTTGCCTGTATCGATGAGGCGTACATCGAGAATGATATTGCACCGTGAAATGGCGAAGGTGCTTTTTGTCGATATATTTAAACGGATTCTGCCAGATGTAAAGATGTCACACAGTTCTGTGAGCCATGGACGGAGTGAAAGTATTATGTTGGTTAATAACGATCCGCGGATTCAGTCTGTCGGGGTTGATATCGAATTTATTGAGAAAAAAAAACTACCGAGGCCATTTATGCTAGATTACTGTGAAAAATGCGCGGACTTTCCAGCAGGGCAGGTGCTGGACAATCGGCTATGCACCACGATATTTAGCTGCATGGAGAGCTTGTATAAGGCATTATGCGCCATCTCGGCGTGTACTTTTGATATAAATGATTACTTTTTAGTTGAACATGAGAGGACGCGATGTGTTTTTCGGTACGTTGGGAATACATTTGTGTTTAAAGGGATGACGTTTATTTGTAACTGCTATTATCTTTGTCAATCTGTGATAACCGTTGTTTTGCTGGATGCATGTTTGCAATCAATTATTTTAGATGACCTCTTATATGAAGACGTAACCATTTCTATACCCAGTTAGTTTTTAACGAGTTTATGGTAATGCCATAACTAGCTTTATTTAGAGGAATATGTGATGAATGATTTACTGGTAAATATCACCCCTGAGCACTATGAAAGGTATGCTACTGAAGGTACATCACCGTGGAATGCGTATTTGATGGAAAGAATTCTGGAAGAAGCATCTGGTGTTACTTCTGCGAAGAAAAAAATTCTCGATATTGGCATGGGAACTGGCCACATGCTTTTCAAGCTTTACCGCTCCCAAAAACTCACAGACTATTTCTTTTACGGGGTTGATATTGATCCCCGTATGGTTCAGTTCTGTGTTAAAAAATGTACCGAGTTAAAATACCAGCATGCATTCAACATCATTGAAGCCAGCGTCAGCAATTTACCGTTTCCCGATAACTCCTTTTCAATGATTTATGCCCGTTCCGTAATTCATCACTGGGCTGAACCTAAAAAAGGATTACAGGAGTTGTGCCGTGTTTTAGATCGCGGCGGTTGTATTATCATCCATGAACCCCTAGCGGATGCAGAAGAAACAGCACTGGGTGTTTTTAACCAATCACGTCGTGAATGCGGTGTGGCAGCTATGTCCACAGAAGAAAAATTTACATTAGCCGGTATCACCGATCTTTTATATGGCTGCGATCTTAGTGAGATGAGCTGGACAGTGAGACGTGGAGAAGGTCTAGCAGCTCTGGGCTGTGAAATTTTCATTAAAAAGGTCTGAGTTATCATGGATTATTTCTGTGCTGAAATGTATGCAAAAATGCAACCACGTATAACGGCAATAACTGGCTGCCATGCACTCGATTACATTGCTTTTCGCGATTTGGTTAGGATAAGTACACGCGTTTATTCGACCACTGGTGATAGTGTTTCTTTGACTCAACAGGACTCTGCGGCTGAACACTTACCCATGCTGCTTGGTGCTACAAGCGGCACCACCGGGGCGATGAAAATGGTCAGCGTTCGTCTAAAATCCAGTAAGGAAGCGGTCAGCTCATCAGAGCGTAATTTAATTCGTAACCTGCGCGCGCGGCAATTTTTTTCCCCAGGGGATGTTGTTGGCAACCTGTTTACGATTAATCTGTTTTCATCTTTACACTACTTGGCGTGTGAAATTGTAAAACATTGCCGTGCACATGTCGTGCCGGTTGGCAATATTTCCCTGCTGCTGAAGAGTCATTTCGAGTTTCTGGCTGAAATACGGCTCTCGGTACTGTTTGGCGTGCCCAGCACCATCGTTCAGTTCGTTGAAGCCATGCTCAGCCTTGGGGTTCCACTGGCAATTAAAAAAGTGGTCTTTACCGGTGAATCGATGCTGGGTGTGCATGAAAACTATCTGCGCGAGATGCTGGGCGCCGATCTGCGGATAATTGGTTTATATGGTTTGTCGGAGTGCGGTTTCATTGGTATGTCCGCCGAAGGGCGGCTTAATCGGTACCTGCTCTTCAGCGATGATTTCTTCTTTGAATATGAAGATAAGAGAGGACTGCTAGTGACATCGCTGGATCCCGATGCCTCGCGCAAACTTATCAGATACTCCGTGGGCGATATGGGCACATTATCCGTTGAAAATGGTGACCTCTATTTTGAAGGTATTAAACGCAATGCTGTTGATTTTAATTTCATGGGAAATTTGATTAGCCATGAAAAAATATTCAAAATTATTAATCGAAGGTTGCCCGATGTGATTGTTCAAATTGTATTGTCTTTATCCGCGGATAGACAAGAGATTATGGATATTAAAATCTGCCGCGAAGTATTTCACAACCTTGATTTGTCCAAACTAACTGAGGAAATCTATCATTTGCCGGATATTTATGAAGCCTATATGAAAAAGCGCGGACGTATTAATGTAACCATCGTCGAATATAGCGATTTGCTTTTCTCATCCAGAGGGAAATGCCTGCTAGTTTATGACGCAAGGGAGTCCTGTAATGCAACTTGATAATTTGTGTAATGAAATTGTATCAGGGAATTCGCATACGATAAATTTCAACATCAGGTTTTATAGCGTGTCACCGGAGCAGCAGGAGTAAATCATGTCAGATGATGTTATTGATAATTATGATTTAGATAATAACGCATTGTTTATTCGTGGATGTAATTTGATTGATATTGCCGATGAAAACCGTTATTTGCAGAACGCATGGTTTGCACTGACCGGCAACCTTCTTAATGAAGAACAGATGGATCGGCTGATTCAGAATGCTAACGCCGAACTGCAAAAGACGAACCCTACAGCCAAACTGCAGGCGATGCATCAACTGATCAATGTATTGCCATCTTTGAGTTTAACGCAGCGATTTATGATGTTATTATCGCAAGTTGAGGTTTCGGCGGCTCAGGGTAAGGTCATGGCTCCTGTAAGCGACGGTAGTTGTCTTAAAATTATCTTGCTGATGCCGTGGATTATTGCATTGGCGCAATCTTCCCAACAGTTTTCCGATTTGCCGGAGATCGAAAATTGCAATACCTTTGAGCGTGCTTTTTGGTTAGCATTAACTAGCAAGGAAGCTTCTTCCGACTGGGATATTGATATGCTTTGCCGGTGCATGTCTCTACTGCTGGGCGGGTTTGGTATTGTGACACCCACAACCGCCACGATAAGATTTATTGCCAGTACCAAGAGCGACGTCATTTCTGCACTAATCGGTGGGTTTTGTGCCACTGGCCCTGCGCATATGGGAGCCTGCAAATATGCTATCATGCGACTTTCTAGTGTCCTCCATGAGATTGAAGCCGGGAATCTTGAGGCGGCGGTAACGCATTATTGCAAAGACAAACCCTGGCCAGGGTTTGGTCACCCGATTATGCAACGGGATGTCCGGGTTGATTTCTTTTTTTCACGCTTTCAGGTGCCTATGCGCCCCTTCAGTTCGCTTGCGCGATCTATTTCGGACAATACAGGACTGCAACCCAATGTAGATTTTCTAATTGCAAGCATCATGAGCAAACATCGGGCTTCTCCTGAGCTGGGATTGTTGGCTTTTTTCGTTTGTCGTATGCCGATACTTCTCGCGCACTATCAAGCGCGGTTTAGTGCTCATTCCTTCGGTTTATCATCAAAGGATTTAAGAAAAAAATATAAAAAGGTCCCCAAATTATGGCTATAAAGCATCGCACCGAGCCAAATTTCTTGGGGATATGTCAGAGTATCACCTTAACCGCACCGATGCGTGCTTGCGGGCAAATCGATATTTCTCACTGGAATTTAGCCCATAACTATTTGAAACAGGGCTTGTTACTCGAAGCCTTGCATCAGTTTTCAGTTCGATTCGCCACCGTGGTGACTAAAAACTCGGATCTTACTTATCGCTATCTCCCTGTTATGGTTGAACAGTTTTTCTCTACCACCCATTTTGATAACGATCGGTTACGCGTTGAAGGACATATTGAACGCATTAATGAGGCCTACCGTATTCACTGTAAGGCCAGCCCATACGGCAATGGCAGGGCCGTTATTGCGCAGGCAATCATCATGGTCAGTAAGGTCTACTTCCTTGGCTCGTGTTCTGAGAAAGCCGCTCTTCCATTACTAGGCGATTTATGTAAGATTTCCTCCGTAACTGGAGATTCTTGTACTTTTTCCTTTAATGCGCATCACCCGCTTTTTGAGGAACATTTCCCCTCCCGCGCCGTATGTCCTGGTTCACTATTGATTGAGATGGTTCTGGCTTTGGCCACGCAGGGTAGGACGAAAAATATCGCATCTGTTGCACTGAAAAAAGTAAAGTTCATTGAAGCAGTTTATCCGGGAGATACCTATCAGTTGACCATTAAACAGGATACAGAGTGTGAACCGGGTGGCGTTTTTTATATTCATACGGAAACTAAAAAACGAAGCACTTGCGGTAAGTTTTCTATCAAATATAAAAAGGAGGATGCGCCATGTTTAACATAATAATCTCTTTTATTCCGTGGAGTATTTACTCCTGGGTTATAAATGGAAACTTTTTAACTCTGGTCGAACGCTCTCTCATCTTAACTGTGATTTTATTGTTCATTATTGCTCTGAATATTAAATTTATCCGACAGCGAGAACCCGTGATGATTACGAACATTCTGACATTTATTGTCATGTTTGTTAATTATTTCGCTGGATGGTCTACACTTTTACTGAACTACCCCATAGTTTTTTGCTATCTGTCACTTGCTCTGGTTTCATTGATGAGCTTGCTGGTAAAGAAACCCTTTACCATTTTTTATGCTCCTGCTGGTGTTTCTGAAGAAAAACGCAAACATATCCTATTTTATCTCATCAATAAATATATTACATGGATTTGGGTAATCATTTTTTTTGCCAATGGTCTTCTAGTGGCTTTTTTTGCATGGCTCCCCCAGCTTTGGTTGGTCACTATGGGTTTAATTTGTGCTGGTATTCTTTTTTCTAAATATCTTCCTAACATCATGCAATATTTTTATCGCATCAAACATCATGGAGCATAATATGTCATTGTTTAACATTCTGACTGGAACTCCTTTATGGGCCTGGATTTTGCTTATTTTTCTCATCGCGAGGGGAATAATCGCATTGAAAGATAGGGAAATGAAGGTTAACCGCCTTTTTCTATTGCCGTTAGTCTTTCTTTTTTTGGGCGCAAGCGATGTGATTAAAGAGCTGGCGTTCCCGCGCTGGGGAGCAATCTCAATGTTGGCAGGGCTGATGATCGGCGTTGGCGTTGGCTGGTTGCTCTGGCGTGCCACTCCGCGTTTAAAAATCAAAGAGGGAACGGATTTAATTATTCGGCATGGTACGCCGTTGACGCTGATATTTATTCTTATCGCTTTTGTCATCAAATTCATATTGATTGTTTTTCTCAATATTGAACCTGATTTGAAATATGTATTTGATTTTAACCTTCTTTTTGGTCTTTTAAGTGGGTTCACTGATGGTGTGTTTTGGGGCGGCACATTAAATTTATATATAGCATTTCGAAAGAATCGAAATTAATCCTTATACCATTAGCTGTGGGTGCTTCCCATTAGAACTATCTCAATAGAAGCTTATACCTAACAACAACGCTGCATACAAATGCAGCGTTGCCTCGTAGTTTCAGATTTTTTTATCCCAGCGCGTGAATACGTGACGGAAGTGATATATCTGACTATGCCCCCTTGGGGGAAGAGCGAGCCTAAAGGTTTAGAATGCTATGAGTTTGAGCTAGCTGGACTTTGAGCAGATGGTTTATCGCTCATGGGAAATCATTTTGTTTTACGATTCAAAAAGAGGATAGTGATGGTCTCATTGGCGTAGGTGGGCAAGAAAACTGTTAGCTTGGCAATGCGTCAACAATTTGTAGAACTATGTTGTGGAACCCCTACGCAAAGCCGTTGCTATGATGGCATGATGCTTTTGTCAAGCATTATGATATGGGGAGGAACCGGTGTTTAAGGGTGCAACTGCGGTCACTATACGATCCAGTAGCATTACGTTTTTACGTTTGAGTATTTAGGAGCGGTAGACTCTGTACAGGCTATGCGTGCAATATGTGAAGCACGCTTGTGGGAATCAGTGTGCCATTATTGCGTTGTGCATGCAACCCTCTAGCTAGTACTTCATTGGTAAGGTTGTTTTTTGAAGCTGATTAATTATCTGTGTGTTTTTTAAGAGAACGTTAGCACTGATGTATCGCGTGCCGTACCAAGAAATCTTCCAAAAAAAATTATTAAAAATACTAAAAATATATGTGCAAGATGAACAAATGCTTGCTGAGGATATTGTATCAACGACTGTAGCTGCTTAAGGGCACATAATCTTGGGGGGCATAATGTTGTACAAAAAATCATGAAGTCCAAAAAACTCGTAAAGGTGCATTGCACTTCTCCTTTGAGAATTTGGCATCTCCTCTTAGCTTAATACGTTCTCATTATGATATAAACCCTTGGTTCTCCTGAACACCCGCTTGTCATGCGTTTTTCTGCTGATGCTCAAGAGATCTTTCGTGAATGGATGCAAAAGATTTTTAAAGAAGCCAAAGAGAATAACCTTTCTGAAAGCTTACAAGCGCATCTTTTGAAAATGCCTAAGACCATAGTAAGTCTTGCATTGATTTTTGAATTAACCGAAGGGGGGCGTTTTGAAATCAACAAAGATGCCCTTCAAACAGCCTTGCGATGGGAAAAATATTTGTTAAGTTATGTCAAAAGGCTTTATGCGGCGGCGGATAACTTAGCAACAGAGGGGGCAAAATTGATTGTCGAGCGCTGTGATCATTTATCTGATGTTTTTACTTTACGCGATATTCATCAAAGAAGTTGGATCGGTTTAACAGATAATAGAGCCATTAAGCAAGCTTTAGAGCTTTTATGTCGTTGTAATTATATTCGTGAAATCTCTAGAGACAATAGCTCCCAAGGTGGTCGACCTACCATACGCTATGAATGGCATCCTTTAGCAAAAAGTTATAAGACACCACACTAAGACAATCTAGAAATCTTATAAACATTAAACAATATAACAGTGAACCTTCAAAGCACTCCCCATCATTAGTTTTGGGGGTTTTGGGGGTTTTGGGGGTTTTAGGAACCTACAAAACCTCTCTATAAAATGCCTCATAAAACCTATCAAAATACTCATTATGATATTTTAAAGCACATGCTTCATTTGTCTTGATTAACACGTCAAATAAACAGCAAATTTCACTATTTTGCTGATCTGATCTCTCTCATGGGCTGCGGATAAACAGCATTTAAAAACTCTTTTGAAAAAATTATCGGCTTTTTTAGCATTTTTCTGCATTTTTTCTCAATTCATTCAAAATGGATTTAATAAGCTTCGTTTTAATTCTTTTGAAGAGACTTAAACCCCTTATACGAAAACGGAGCTCTATTGTAACAGGGCGTGAACTGGATCATTTGCACGTGAATTATGAAACTGTAAAACCTTATCCCGTAACCTTTAAAAAAGGTAATCCAAAAGTTACAGAGATCTCTAATCCAGAAAAATTCTATTACGTGACTGAAATGAAATTCGCAAAAGCAGGTAAAGAGAAAGATAAAACCACTGTTATTTATAATAACAATATCACAATAACAGATATCCCTCTTGACGCTTATGCGTATATCGTCAATGGTAAACCCGCTCTTGAATGGGTTATGGGGCGTCAATGTGTTAAGACTGATAAAAAGAGTGGCATTGTTAATGATGCTAATAGCTATGCTGTTGAAACCATTGGCAACCCTGCCTACCCTCTAGAGTTATTTCAGAGGGTTATTACCGTAAGTTTAGAAACCATGAAAATCGTTAAGAACCTACCAAAACTAGAAATTAGAGAAACTGAATAGACTTGGCTTGCTAAACTCACAAGGGGTATAGAATCTTATAACCATAATCTATACCTCTCTTGTTAAGTTGATTAGATACAATCTTTAAAAAGAGTGCTTATATGCGTTATTCTAAAAAGAAGAAACTTGCAATTTTAGATACTCTTATTTGGATTGCCTTTAAAAGATTATATCGTAATCTAAAATGATAGCTTTGTTTAAAGAGGGTTATGTATATTCATTTTCTTATATTACTTATAGGTTTTGAAGGTTCTTAAAACCCCCAAACCCCCTACAAAACGTATGTTATTGATTGAATTTAAAGGTTGTATTATTGATATAGGTTGTTTTTTTGAAAAGTTGATAAAAATTAACATATTGAAATATAATGACTTTTATTTTTTATTGAAAAATATGTAAAGGGGGAGCGTAAAAAGCACCTCCAAACCCCCCACCCCCCCCTAAACCTCCAAAACTCATAACCATAATGGTCTTGATAGCATCTATTATGATTATAATCCCTTTCTTTTGAAAGGCTTTAAAAGATCACATCCTCTCATAAGACATGTTTTAATCATTCACTAAATGATCACTTTTGTTGATTCAATGTACTGACACAAACTGACAAATATATATTTATAGTTGTATTTATTTGTTATGGTTGTTTTAATAAGTTGTATTTTGAAAAATTGATAAAACTTAACTTATTGAAATATAATGATTTTAATTTTATCTCATTTAAAAAAAATGATATAGGTTCTAAAAAGAACTGACAAAAATGACAAAAGTCTATTAAAAGGGATTTTGCTCATCTCTATAATTATCATTCTTTCTTTAGATGTTTTCATAAAAAGCAGTAAATCATAATTATCATATATTCTATTTATCATTTCTCTTATGAAAATGGAAAATGATGCCATGGCTATAAAGAACATAACAGCCATAGAGAATGCGTGAAAAAAGCAGGCTTTCATAATCACATGCAAATGAAGGCATGATTATAAAGACAGTCCCTATAAAAAGCTGTTAAGTTGCAAATGTGTTATTAAAAGAAATTAACAGAAATCTTAAAAACCATTTAGTAAAAAAATTGATAGGTTATAAAGATAAAAATACGCATTATGAGAGCGTTTTTAAATATTATAAATGTATAGATTCAGAAAATAACGCAATCGTTTCATAAAGCCTATAATATATCTTTAGAAGCACATAAATATAAAAGAAGCAATTAATAAGCATAAGATATTATCAACACACAACGTATTTAAAAAATATCAAAAAAGATAAAATAATAATTGACAATAAATACGTATTTTGTTATATAACTAATCAAGTGCTGAAAACACTTAATAACTAGCGGGTAGGTTACGATACGACCTCTCCCATGTCTTTTAAATACTGACTTTCTTTTATGCTTTTGTTAGTATATGAGAGCTTTGTCGGGTGTGGTCATACCATACAATACTCTTTTATGAGAAAAGTGTGACGACGGACTAGTTACCGTGTTTTCAACGCCCGGCGCTCTTATAGAGTGTCAATTGAAAACTTTAAATAACTAGGATTAATAAAATGAATTCTATCTCAAAAACCACCCCCGTTATCTCTAATATTGCAAATGAAACCGCCCCTGTTAATCAACAAGAGCCTGCAAAAAAATACGAATTTACCAATGAAAAATTCACTTTTGATGGTCTTACTTTACACCGTATACGTGCTCTAAGAGATTTTGATGATGTTAAGGCGGGAGACCTCGGTGGTTTTATTGAAAATGAAAGTAACTTATCCCATGATGGCAATTGCTGGGTCTATGATAATGCCGCGGTTCTTTTCAATGCAACTGTTTATGAAAATGCTAAAATCTATAATGATGCGAAAATCTTTAGAGGTGCCAAGGTTTATGGCAATGCTATCGTTAATGGCAAGGCATTGGTTTTTGATACAACCGCTCATATTTATGATAATGCAAAAATTCATGATAACGCTAAGGTCTGTGGGCATGTTTATGGTAATGCCGTAATTAGTGATAATGCTACTATTTCTAATGGTGCCAAGGTTTATGACAATGCCCGTGTCTATGAAAGTGCCTATGTTTGTGGCTATATTTTTGGCAATGCCCATGTGTATGGCAAGTCACGGGTTTATGTCTGGGCGCGGGTTTATGATAATGCCCATGTTTTTTGTAATGCTTGGATTAAGGATTATTCAAGTATCTATGGTCATGCCAAGGTTTCTGGCTCGGCTCGTGTTGGTTGCTTTGTAAGAATTTATGATCATGCCAAGGTCTATGGCAAATCAAATATTGATCATCATGTGCAAATTTATGGCAATGCTGTTGTCAATAGCCGTGCAAAAATTCGTAATGATATCTGTGATGATAATCAGTCACTAAAAGACGCTGCTTAAATAACGCGTGGGCGCGGCGGGGGCGCCCTCCTTTAAACATTCTCATTTAAAAATTTAAATCTCTTTATAAAGGAATTGTGCTCATGCAAAGGAAATTTGCACTCACAAATGAAACGCGTGTATTTGGTAATCATACCCTTTATCGCATCCAAGCATTAAAAGACTTTTCTGATATCAAAGCAGGTACCTTAGGTGGCTTTATTGAAAAGGAAGATAACCTCTCTCATGAGGGAAATTGCTGGGTCTATGATGAGGCTCTTGTTTTTAAAAATGGTCACATTTATGAAAATGCAAGGGTTTATGGCAAGGCTGTCACTTGTGGTCATATCTATGGTCATGCACGGGTTTATGACAATGCTATCGTTGCTGGCTATGTCTATAATAATGCCCATGTTTATGGCAATGCTGTTATTTCTGATAATTCCCATGTCTATGGTAATGCTCATGTGTATGGCAAGGCTATTATTTATGATAATGCCTATGTTTATGACAATGCTAGGGTTTATGAAAACGCTCGTATAGCAAATAACGTGCATGTTTTTGAAAATGCTCATATTCATGGAATTGCTGTTATTTGTGAAAATGTCGGCGGGTCTACTAAAATAAAAACCTATACTGAACGTCTCTCTCCTTATAGTGAATTAGAGATTGTCTGGGTCTAATCTAAAGCAGTGTAAATGAAAGCACGGGCGCGGCGGGGGTGCCCCTCTTTTAAATTTCCCATTCCAAATTTTAGCAAACGTTTATCACATTAGATTGTGAGGGTATCTCTATGTGCAAAAAATATGAATTAACCAGTGAAATCAAAAAAATCAAACATGCTCTTACTCGAAATATTATAAGCCTTTATCGCATTAAAGCTTTAAAAGATTTTGATGATGTAAAGGCGGGGTCCTTAGGCGGCTTTATTGAAAAGGAAGTTAACCTATCCCATGATGGCAATTGCTGGGTCTATGATGAGGCTTGTGTCTACGGTCATGCAAGGGTGTATGAAAATGCAAAAATACGCCATTTTTCTCAAGTCTGTGGTCAAGTTTATGGCAATGCTGAAGTCTATGGAAAGGCTTTTATCTCTCAATATGCTAAAGTTTATGACCATGCTTTTGTCTATGGCAATGCTCATGTTTATGGCAATGTTTATGGGTATGCTCATGTGAATGGTAGTGCCCGCGTTCTTGCTGATGCTCATATTTATGACCATGCGCATGTTTCTTATGATGCTACGGTTTTTAGTTATGCACGCGTTTATGGTCATGCCAAGGTTTCTGGCTTGGCTTGTATTTATAGCCATGCAAAAATTTATAATTATGCTGTTATTAATGGTCGTGCAAAAATTTATGGCAAGGTTTATGGGAATGCTTGTGTGAGTGGCTCTTGTGAGATTTATGGCTCTGTTTATGGCAATGCTAAAATCTCATATTGTGCAACGATCTGGGGGCGTGCTTATGGCAATGCAAAAATCAACAAAAAAAGCAAAGTAAGGTTGGTTCCAAAAAATTGTGAGGTTTATGAAAGGAATAATGTTGTCAATATAACTGATAAAACAGAATAAAAAGAGACATGGGGGGGGCGTGCCTTCTTTATGGTTATAAACGCATATAAAATGCATTGCTATAAACATATCATAAAAGAGAGAGTAAAATAAAAAAAAGCCGTGCCAAATGATATGACGCGGCTTTCAAATAGCGTTTTTTATTGATTAAAATGAATCATCCACAATGGAGTAATGAATGCATATATACAAAACGTATCATATTGCAAGCGCTCTATGAGAGATATGAAAACTTATCAAAAGGAATGTCAATGGTGCGTATGATCTTTAATCACTCATTTGAATTACAGAGCCTATAAACGCTCGGTAGCTTTAACAATCCAATCAAAAGAACATGCATATTAAGTGAATATCTTATAACAAAACGGTTTTTTACATTTACGAGCGTTGTTTTTTAAAAGCAGCTTTTCATAAAACAAATAAACAATTATGGTTTTTTGTTACCATTTTTATCAAGTCAATTTTATTAATAATAGTTATTAAAAAATCACAAAATTAGAATAAATATTTGAAAATATATCCATATGGGTATATTAATAATCATGAGTAAAATAAAACGTATCATATGGCTTGGTTCTTCACTCAAAGATATAAAAAGTCTTCCTGATCTTATTCA
>NZ_JBHIOO010000023.1:0-20655 GCF_042195585.1 Bartonella sp. AS69XJJH
AGAATTTACACAAACATTGTTTGCGTGGATGGGTGGTAAACACTATCTACGTAAGAAAATTATACCGATTTTAAATAATATTGACCATGAAACCTATGTTGAACCATTTTTAGGTTCTGGTGTTATTTTCCTCAATAAAAGACCAGCAAAATATTCCGTTATTAATGATTTGAATGGAGAGATCACGAATCTGTTTCAATGTGTTCAAAATGACTTTGAAGATTTAGCCAAACGACTAGAGTGGTTTGTTTGTTCAAGACAGTTGTTTTTTGAACTTGCGGCTATTGAAGCAGAGAGCCTCTCCAAAGTTGAAAGAGCCGCACGTTTTTTGTTTCTCCAACGTTGTGTCATGTATGGGAAAGAAGATTACTACTCTTTTAGATTTGGAAGAAAAAAGCCTATAGCATTTAATCCCGATAAGCTGTTATCAAGGATGAGACGTGTTAGACAGAAGCTTCTTGATACGACAATCTTAAATTTATCGTGGGATCGGGTTGTCGAACTTTTTGATGCACCCGACAGTTTATTTTATCTAGACCCGCCTTATATTGTGAAGAAGAAGTGTTATAGTTCTGGAAATTTTGTTGAAGATGATTTTGTGAACATGGCAAAAGTTCTCAAAGGAATCCAAGGTAAATTTGTCTTGAGTCTGAATGATTGTGATGCGGTTCGAGAGATCTTTAAAGATTTTGACTTTTTAGAATTAGAGACCCTTTGGGCAGCAGGTACGGCTAAAAAAATACCCCGAAAAGAACTCTTGATTCGCAATAATTGAGAGCACACTACAAAATCCTATTCCCCAACTTTTATTTACGTATCCCTCACTGTAAAAAAGATATATAAATACAGTAAGTTATTAGACAAATAAGTAGTGTTGTGATGCTGAAACAGAGTAAAGAAACTTCATTTGTTCTTTTTGATTGATACAAATTTTGTCTATAAATTTTATAAGATGAATAAGGCATCATTTGAAGAAAGTTTTTGATAAGTCAATCGCTATAAGAAAACTGTGTTTTTGAGTGATGAAATTTTCGAATATTGTAAGTTTTCTTTCTACAGCTCTTTATCCATATTGATTGTATTATTATTTTTGGATACGGTGTATTGTTTAATAATCTGAGTTGATGAAGCTGCTCCTTTGAATTATCTACAGAGGTCATATATTGGGGAGGCATGTCTGTTGAGGGAGATGAGTTAGATAAAATCTGAAGGATATTTACTAAAATAGTGAAGGCGGTTTTAATTTTTTCATGAGGGATAATTGAGGCATTTTATAGTAATGCTGAGGAAAAGTGGACTCTCAAAGAATTCCTGTTGTCAAGGAAGTTTGTTCTGTTATCAGTGTGGTTTGATAGGCTTAGAGTTGTAGATTTATGCTTTGTATCTTTGCTTGTACAATGAAGGTTTATGAGCAAAGTTCTCCTTTCAATGAGCAATTATTTTTCTACTTACTTAGTTTATTCAAAAGATTATCTTTCATAAAAGAAGAAATAAGTTTTTAGTATCTTAATGCTTCATTGAGGTGAACTCATCACATTGAAAAATATCTATACAAAAAATTGGAGATAAAACATCAAGTGCGTTTTATTGCTCTAAGGAGGGCTTGAACACTTTTGTTTTTTCGAGTGAAAAAACAGATATTTATTATGGGAACATTCAAAGGGGGGATAAGTTGAAGTTAGGAGTAATGGATGGGATCATTATTGATTGACGTTAATAACGTCTCAAAAATATATCGCAACATTGACAGAGGAATTGGTTTTAAAAACAAGGTGGTTTCTCTTTTCAAGCCGGTTTATACAAATCATCATGTGTTAAAAGATATGAGCTTCACCCTCTGTTCAGGGCAATCATTAGCAATTCTTGGTTCTAACGGAGCGGGTAAATCGACACTGATTAAAATACTTTCTGGTATACAACATGCTGATGAGGGATGTATTAAAGTCCTTGGTGTTGATCCTTATAAAGCAAAGAAAGATCTATTCAAGTCTTTGGGTGTGGTCTTTGGTCACAAGAATTGTTTGTGGTGGGATTTACCCTTACGCTACAGTCTGGATATAGTTCAACCATTATATGGTCTTGAACGCGCTTCTTTTACCCGTGATCTTAAAGAGATTATAGAGTTGCTGGGTCTTGAGCATATTATGGATAAGCCAGTGCGGATGCTCAGTCTGGGTGAGAGAGTGAAAAGTGAATTGGCATTTAATCTCTCCTTTAGACCTAAACTGTTGTTCCTCGATGAGCCAAGTATTGGTCTTGATATTACATCTAAGCATGAAATCAGGGAGCTTCTTAAAAAACTGAAAAAGGAGCGCGGCACTGGGTATGTCATCACGAGTCATGATATGGGAGATATTGATGGATACGTCGATGATATTATTCTCTTGCATAAGGGAAAAAAACAGTTTCATGGCCATCTTCAGGCGCTTAAAAATGTCATTCCTTCTTTGGTGAGAATAACACTTTTTTGTGAACACTTGGCTGCACCTTCAACTGTTGTAGAAAAAATTGATGAGATTGCGTTGCAATTATCTACTCCTTTAAAGGATAAGCACTTTAACGCTAAAGAATGTTCGCTGGAAATTTCGCTGCCTCGTGAGGATTTTGCGCGTTTTGTACGCGAAATTACAACCGAACTGAACTGTACGTTCTCTGTATCCACTCCCTCGCTTGAAGAGATGCTCCGTGTTAAATTTAAAGAATTTACCTAACCACTGCTTTGGCATGTTTCTTTTTGCCAAGAATGGATTACTCACTGTTCTAAGTGATAGAGCAATGTTTTTTACCGACATTATCATTGGAACACTTTCGCCATTTGTTATTCAACTTCTATTATAGAATGCACTTTTCTCTGATATGGGCAACACCATAAATGGCTTTAGCTTTCATGATATGATGTATTATTATGCTTTTGCTTTAGTCCTGGGACGCTTAAATAATGGTTATAATGTGATTAAGTTTTTCTCTCATCATGTTAAAGAAGGTCAATTAGAAGTATATCTTACAAAGCCCTTCAGTTATATGACACAAATGCTTTTTACTTTTTAGGGGAGAGTGTATTATATAGCGTTCCGTTATTGGCTCTTTTTGTTGTTAAACTTGTCTCATCCTATGAAAATATTCTGGGATTGGTCATCGCTTTTCTATTCTTTTTTCTCATTGTTATTCTATCACAATTGCTTTGTTTTTTACTCTCTTTTGGAATTGCCTTATTAAGCTTTTGGGTGATTGAGTACAATATATTACTCTCTTTCAGTATTCTCAGTTCAGCGCTTCTTGGAGGTGTTCTTTTACCACCATCTTTTTGGCCGGTGTGGCTTATTGGGCTCATGCAATCTAATCCTTATCGTTTCATGATATCAGCTCCTGCCGAGTTTTTTGCGACGCAAAATTTAGCGTTGTTTCAGCAGTTTATTTTCGGAAGTTTTACTTATATTTTGTGTCTTTTATTCTTAATTTATATTGCTTGGAATAAAGGAATGAAAGCATATAATGGAGCGGGTGGTTGAGATGAAAATAATTCTTCATTTTATCAGCCTGAATATCCGCCGACAGATTGTTTACGGTAAGAATTTGGCTGGGGAGTTTATTCTTTCTCTATGCTATTATTTTATTCAATTCATATTTATTGATAGAATATCCTCTTTTTCAGGAAAGATCGGTAACTATAGCAGAGATGAAATTCATTTTATCTTTGTTGTCTTTGTTTTACTTGGAATATTTTTACTAATTCTATTGAAACATTTTTTGAAAAAGTAGCGGATGGTAAAATTGAGCCATACTTTATAAAGCCTGTTTCAATCTGGTTGTTGATGTTGTTTGGTTGGTGTAAACCACTTAATCTGATCAAGCTCTTTGTTCTTTATGTTAGTGCCTATTTGTTTATATCATTACCGAATATATCCGATCTTAAGCTAGGATGGATCTCTTTTATTGTTGCGATATTTTGTGTTTTTATCGTCAATATTTGTTTTTTCATGATGTTTAATTTTGTAACATTTATTATTAGCCGTAAGATGCCTGTCGAATATTTTCATGAAATGATTTTTGAGCTGTCATTTGTACCAATAGGCATTTATCCTTTAAGCATCGTAAAATGGCTTATGTTTATGCTTCCCATGGCTTTTCTGCTTCTTTGCCCGTTTCACTGTTATTTGGTAAAGGTGAATGGAATATTGGATATCTTCTGTTGAGCGCTTTTCTTTTTATTGCCATGACTTTCATAAGTTATAAGAAAACAATTCGTAAATTTAATGGATTAGGGGGATAATATAAAAGTCAGAAAGTTATCTTCGTGGAAGATAATGAACTTTATTAAAGTTATTCCGCGTTTTTGTAGAAACGAATGGCTGTGCAATCGTTGAAATGTGTAATGTCTTTATGGCATTAGATTTGGCGCGTTCACCAAAATTATTCCTTAGCTTACTTAACTTAGCTTTTTCAATCAAAGAGCTAAGTTGGGGTTTACGCTATTTTTTTTGCTGGGGCAGCTATTTCTTCTCAATCTATAATAATGCAAAATAATTTTATCAGAATATTTCAATAATATATATTTTTGTTTTCTGTAAAATTTAAAAATAGCTATATTGCTATATTGTAAAAAATAAAAAAACACTACATGTAACTAAAAAACAACACTATGATATTTTTGCAATATAATATCTAATAGTATTTATGATAATAAAGCTTAAAATTATAATAAAAACAATAAAATAACTTTATTTTAGTATATTTTCACCTTTAAATTATGTAGCATAAAAACACAAATAAAACAATTGACAAGCTTAAAATAAACATGTAACGGATATATTGTAAATGTAATATAATATAAAAACAATAATTAAAATAAAATTATTAATTATATTTTGTATTATATTTTTTATGAATAGAAGATAAATATACTTTATCGATAGATGATGTAATGTTTTCTATTTAGAGGGGGCGGTAAAGAAAATTTATTTTATTAAACATTGTAATAGGTGGTTATGACGAAAATATTTAAGCATTGTATAGTATGTGTGGTTGCAGTAGCTATTTTCTTTTCACAGATTTTAGGAGCCAATGCGAATTCTTTAAATGGCAGATTTCAAAATGCTGGTTTCATTTCTGTAATGACACAAGAAAATAGAGTTATTAAAGCTGTTGATATGATTATTAGCCAATTTGGAGAACAAGGGGCTGAGAAAAATGTCCACAAGGTCGCGGGTTTAATGGGGATGGAGGCAGCGATTTTTGGTTTAATCGCATATCTTGTATATTTCTTTACGAGAAAGCCACCGAGTCCTAGCAGGGCGACAGGTGGAAGAACATTCGACGCTTTTGCTCATAGTGCATGGGCTTTGAATTAAAAGATATTGTACTTGATGAACTTTGAATTATTTTATTGTTGAATATTTCATATAAATAAACCGTGATATTTAATCACGGTTCATTTATATTTTACTTTGAATGATATTGATAAGTTTATCCTTAATATATTGTGTGGGAGATGGCAATATATGGCACATTAAATTTAACTAATCAGCTATTTTAAAGGTTACTTAAATTTTTCCCTCTTCAAAATACACATTTGAGCTAAGTTTGTGGTTGATATTTTTTATGATGCGAATGCGTTAATTGAGATATCCATAAACTTTGTATATCAACTCAAAAAATACAGGGGATGACAATCTTACGACTATTTGTGGGTTTCATTTTTATGAAATGAAAAAGCATAGTGATGAGTATTACAAATATTTGCGTAAAAGCTTTTATTGGAAGCTTTTAGTCTCTTTGTGGTTTACAATTCATTTTATCATTTTATCTTAAGCAAAGAGAATGTGGATTCATTTCTATTTCTCTATTTTATCTGAGAAGGGTGGAGTTATACAAATGTCAAAAAAAGTCATGATCGTGGAAGATAATGAGCTTAATATGAAGTTATTCCGTGATCTTGTAGAAGCGAGTGGTTATGAAACCGTTGAAACGCGTAATGGTCTTATGGCATTAGATTTGGCGCGTTCATCAATGCCATCTCTTATCCTTGTGGATATCCAGTTGCCGGAGGTCTCTGGAATAGATGTTATTAAACAATTAAAAGAAGATGAAGAACTTCGATCAATCCCCGTTGTTGCTGTAACAGCTTTTGCTATGAAAGGCGATGAGGAGCGAATTCGTGCAAGTGGATGTGAAGAATATATGTCAAAACCTATTTCTGTCCCGCATTTTATCACAATGGTAAAGCATTTCTTGGACTGAAGCTTGTTAAGTAATGATAGAAAAAGACATTGAAAAGCTTATAAGATTACTAAAGTTATCGTGCAAATATTTTTGTGCTTTAGCACGTGGATACGTCTATTAGAAAAATACAAGTTTTTAAAAATTGAGACTGAAGTTTTGAATTTTTTGATTTATTTTTTTAGTTTTTGTTTAAGGAGAATCGGTTGTTTTGCATTCTTGTTTTTTCTAACAGATATAAATTTGTCTCTACGAAACGTCTGTTTTAGCAGTTAAAAAAAGCCCCGTTTTTGTCCGAGGCTTTATGCGTTGTACAAAAATTGAAATTAACGCTTTGAGAATTGGAAAGAACGACGTGCTTTTGCTTTACCGTATTTTTTACGCTCAACAACACGACTATCACGGGTAAGAAAACCACCTTTTTTCAAGATTGAGCGAAGTTCTGGTTCGTAATAGGTTAGAGCTTTGGAAATGCCATGGCGCACTGCACCGGCTTGTCCGGAAAGACCACCGCCTGCAACGGTTGCAATAATATCAAACTGAGTATCCCTGTTTGTTGCAACAATTGGTTGACGAAGAATCATTCTAAGAACAGGACGAGCAAAATATTTGTCAAATTCCTTATTGTTGATCGTGATTTTTCCAGAACCTGGTTTAATCCATACGCGTGCAACAGCGTCTTTACGCTTTCCTGTTGCGTAAGCACGTCCTTGTGAATCAAGCTTTTGCACGTGGACAGGAACAACATTTTCATGTGTTTCTGTAATACTTGTTACTATGCTAAGCTCAGAAAGAGAATTAATTTCAGCCATAATCAAGCAATCCTTTTATTTTTGCGGTTTAAAGCACCAATGTCAAGAGATTCAGGCTGTTGTGCTTCATGTGGATGTTGGCTTCCAGCGTAAACACGTAGATTCTTCAATTGACGGCGACCAAGGGGACCACGAGGAATCATGCGCTCTACCGCTTTTTCAATAACGCGTTCGGGAAAACGTCCCTCAAGAAGTTGACGTGCTGTACGTTGTTTGATTCCACCAATATAGCCGGTATGCCAATAATATTTTTTATCCGTATATTTTTTGCCAGTGAGAGCTATTTTATCTGCATTAATGACAATAACGTTGTCACCATCATCAACATGTGGAGTAAATGTAGCTTTATGTTTGCCACGTAAGCGGTTAGCAACAAATGTGGCAAGACGACCTAAAACAAGGTTTTCTGCGTCAATAATAACCCATTTTTTCACCACTTCAGTTGGCTTTTGTGAAAAAGTTGCCATAGAAGTATCCTTTATTAGAGCCCTTTTAATATAAGGGAATTTTTACTGTTTTGCGTTGAAAATTGTTACCATAGCGAAATATTTAACGCATACACCGTTCTCTGATATAATGTCTTTTGATTGACGTCAAGAGAAAATAAAAACTTTATAAAACAATATGTTATGAGAAAGGTATTATAATACCTTATTAAAAGAAGTTTGTGAGCCATTTAAACTTAAAATGAATGTTGCAAAAGAGTATTTTATCTTGAACGCATGATTGTATTTTATCATTCTTCATTATAGGATAAGCAATAATGCGGTGGTCTCGTTATTTTCTCAATGTTGAATCTTCTGCTTGTGGTCAAGCTTGGTTAGATGCCCTTGATGTTCAAGGGATAAATAATGCGCGCGCTATTTCTCAAAAATTTGGTTTTCCAGATCAGTTAGCTCGGGTACTTTCAGCAAGAGATGTGGATGAATCGGAGGCTGTTGCTTTTATTAATCCAACATTGCGTACGCTTATGCCTGATCCAGAAAGTTTTAAGGATATGCAATGTGCTGCAGAGCGTATTGTTAAGGCTCTTCTCAATCAAGAACAGGTTGCTGTTTTTGGTGATTATGATGTTGATGGTGCTTGTTCTTCGGCACTCATAGCGCGTTTTTTTCGTTATTTTGGTATTGAAGTCAAAATTTATATTCCTGATCGTATTGTTGAAGGCTATGGTCCGAATGAACAAGCAATGAGGATGCTTGTGCAAGAAGGCGCTCGGTTAATTATCACTGTTGATTGTGGCGCAAATAGTCCAGATGCAGTAAAAGCAGCGAGGCTTGCTGGTGCTGATGTTGTGATTTTAGATCATCATCAAATGTCAGAGATTCATCAAGAAGCCGTTGCTCTTGTCAATCCTAATCGCCCTGATGATTTTTCTAAACAGGGGCATTTATGTGCAGCGGGCGTTGTTTTTATTACGTTAGCTTGGGTTCATCATTTGCTGCGGAAAAAACAATTCCAAGGGAAGCTGCCTGATCTTTTAAGTATGCTTGATCTTGTTGCATTGGCCACCATATGTGATGTCGTTCCTTTACAGGGGGTTAACCGTGCTTTTGTGATAAAAGGGCTTCAAGTTGCTCGTTCTATGCATAATCTAGGAATGACCGCTTTAACAAAGGTTGCACGAATAGGGGAGCCGCTTAATAGTTTTCATTTAGGTTTTTTGTTAGGTCCTAGAATTAATGCAGGAGGGCGCATTGGTGATCAAGCTTTGGGGGCACGTTTGCTTAGCTGCGAGAATAAAGATGAGGCGGACAGAATAGCAGAGCAATTAGATCGGCTTAATTACGAACGCCAAGAAATGGAGAACATTCAATTAGCACAAGCGGAATCTTACATTGCTTCTCTTTATCAAGACCAAGAAATACCATTGTCACTTGTAATTTCTCATAAAGAATGGCATCCGGGAATTATTGGTATTCTTGCTTCCCGTCTCAAAGAGCGTTTTTTTTGTCCTGTTTTTGCTATTGCTTTGAAAGAAGATGGAAATGGCGTAGGGTCGGGACGCTCAATTAACGGTATAGATTTAGGGGCACTCGTTCGTGAAGCTGTTACATTAAATTTATTAGAAAAAGGAGGGGGACATAGTATGGCAGCAGGAATTACAATTCAATCAACAAAAATTGAAATCTTTCGGAAATGGCTAGAAGAAAAAGTCTCTGGAATGGTTTCTGAGTTGCGTGCAAAAAAATCTCTTAGTATAGATGGTTCTCTTTCTGCTTCTGGTGTTAATGAAACGCTGTTTGAGTTGCTTGAAAAAGCTGGTCCATTTGGGACAGGGAATGCAACGCCTGTTTTTGTTCTTCCTTCTCATCGATTGGTGAATCTATCTGAAGTTGGTAAAGGACATCTTCGCCTCATTGTATCTAATATTGAAGGAAAAAAACTACAAGGAATAGCTTTTCGTGCTGTAGGGACATCGCTTGGTGATTTTCTTTTTGAAAATATTGGTGAAATGATTCATTTAGCTGGTCACCTTAGTTTGAACTATTGGAATGGAACGATCAATCCGCAACTGCGTGTGATTGACGCAGCCGCAGTGGTTTGAAAGGGATATTTTTTACATTAGATGTCTAGATTAGAAGCAAAAGTAGAATTTTCTTGTATGAAACGAAATCGTGCTTCTGGTTTTGTTCCCATGAGACTTTCTACAGTCTTTTTCGTTTCTTGCATTTCCACGGCATCAATAGAAACACGAAGCAATGTACGTTTTTGAGGATGCATAGTTGTTTCTTTAAGTTGTTCTGCGCGCATTTCACCCAGCCCTTTAAAACGCCCGATTTCGATTTTAGCTTTTCCAGTAAATTCAGTTTTGAGCAATTCATCCTTGTGAATGTCGTCACGAGCATAAGCAACTTTTCCTCCTTGCGATATTCTATAAAGGGGAGGGACGGCAAGATATAAATGTCCCTGATGAATAAGGTCAGGCATTTCTTGAAAGAAGAAGGTAATGAGCAGTGACGCAATATGAGCACCATCAACATCAGCATCTGTCATGATGATAATACGTTCATATCTGAGATCTTTTTCACGATATTTGGAGCGTGTTCCACATCCAAGAGCAAGGATAAGATCGCTAATTGTTTGGCTAGAGTTCATTTTTTCATGTGCAGCACTGGCGACATTTAAGATTTTACCACGAAGAGGTAAAATTGCTTGGTTTGCTCTATTTCTTGCTTGTTTAGCAGATCCTCCTGCAGAATCCCCTTCAACAATGAATAGTTCAGCACCTACAGCATGGTTCTGGCTACAATCTGCAAGTTTACCAGGCAGACGTAATTTACGGACAGCAGTTTTTCGACTTATTTCTCTATCGTGGCGTCGTTTAACACGTTCTTCAGCACGTTCAATAACCCAATCGAGAAGTTTTGTTGCTTCTTGCGGGGAATTTGCTAACCAATGATCAAAAGGATCACGGATTGCATTCTCAACGATACGCTGTGCTTCAATGGTTGCTAATCGATCTTTTGTTTGTCCAACAAATTCAGGGTTACTAATAAAGACTGAAAGTATCGCGGCTGTTGAAATCATAATATCGTCAGACGTAATAATTGCTGCGCGCTTGTTTCCTATTAACTCAGCGTAGGATTTTAATCCACGCAAAAGAGCTTGACGTAATCCTATTTCGTGTGTTCCGCCTTCTCCTGTAGGAATCGTATTGCAGTAAGATTGCACACAAGAATCACCACCATGCCAAGCGATAGCCCATTCAACGGAGCCATGGCCATTATTTTGTTGTGTTTTGCCAGAAAAAATTTCTGACGTTACTCGATATTCATCTTTTAGTGACGAGAGTAAATAGTCTTTAAGCCCATTGGGGAAATGAAAAACAGCTTTTTCAGGAATATTTTTTGTGCCTTCAAGTATGACAGGATCACAAGTCCAGCGAATTTTTACACCACCAAAAAGATAGGCTTTGGAGCATGTCATCTTATAGATTTTTTCTGGATCAAAAGCTGCTTTTTCACCAAAAATTTCACGATCAGGATGAAAACGAACGCGCGTACCACGACGATTATAAACATCTCCCAGATCTTCCAATCCAGATTGAGGAATACCGCGTGAGAAACATTGTCGGTAAAGTTTTCGTTCTCGTGCAACTTCAACTTCCATATCATCAGAAAGAGCATTGACGACAGAAATTCCTACTCCATGAAGTCCACCTGCAGTTTGATAAGCCTTTCCATCAAATTTTCCCCCTGAGTGGAGTTGTGTCATAATAACTTCAAGAGTAGATTTCTCAGGCATTTGAGGATGATTTTCGACAGGTATACCGCGTCCATTATCTGTAACGGTTATATAACCGTTCCTATCTAATGAAACCTCAATGGAATCTGCATAACCCGCAACAGCTTCATCCATCGCGTTATCAATAATTTCGGCAAATAAATGATGAAGCGCTTTACTGTCTGTTCCACCAATATACATTCCAGGGCGTAAACGTACGGGCTCTAAACCCTCAAGCACTCGAATAGAGAGGGCATTATAGTCATCTTCTTGCGTATCTTTTGCGCTTTTTTTTGAAATCATCGCTTTTGATTTCATTGGAGACTGCAGAGTGTTTTCTTTTGTATTTACCCGAGATTGGGCTTTATTTAAAATACTAAAAAGATCCTTTTTGTTATCGCTCATAGCGTTTAACTATCTACCTCATAAAATAAAATATTTATTAAAATAATTTTATGCCTGTTTTTTATTTAAAAATCAATGCACTTAGGAAACATCAATTGTTGGACCGAAAATTTGTTCAAAAGCGTGTTTGAGAGCAATATCAATATCATGCATTGTTACAGGACAACCAAGATCAAGAAAGCTTGTTACACCGTGGTTTGTAATTCCACAAGGAACAATTCCTGAATAATGGGCTAAATTAGGATTAACATTGATAGAAACGCCATGAAAACTTATCCATTTGCGTACTCGAATGCCAATAGCTGCAATTTTATCTTCGGAAGAAAGATCATTTTGTGTTGATGGGCAATGAGACCGTTTAACCCAGACACCAACACGATCCTCTCTGCGTTCGCCTTTAATATTAAAGTTTGCAAGCATCTGTATGATCCATTCTTCTAATGCACTAATGAAAGCACGAATGTCTTGTTTTCGGCGTTTAAGATCAAGCATAATATAAGCAATACGCTGCCCTGGACCGTGATATGTGAATTCTCCTCCACGTCCTGCTTCATAAACAGGGAATAAATTAGGCGCTAAAAGATCTTTTTTATTTGCACTCGTCCCCGCTGTATAAAGGGAAGGATGTTCAAGAAGCCAAACTTGTTCATGTGCGGTTTTTGCAAGAATTTTTTCTACACGTTCTTGCATATAACGTAGAGCTTCAGGATACTCAACGAGATGATCACTTATCTTCCATTCAACGGGTGGATTTCCTAGAATTGCATTAAAATGATGTGATAAGTGATTACGATCCGTATGTTTCAATTCAAATGTCATTGGTAATATTTATCTTGATGTTTGAGTTTGTATTGTAATCAGAAAAATAAAAAAGAATAAGACTAAGAGATAGTTTAT
This sequence comes from Bartonella sp. AS69XJJH, assembly GCF_042195585.1. Taxonomy (NCBI): domain Bacteria; kingdom Pseudomonadati; phylum Pseudomonadota; class Alphaproteobacteria; order Hyphomicrobiales; family Bartonellaceae; genus Bartonella; species Bartonella sp. AS69XJJH. Next base: position 12,558 of record NZ_JBHIOO010000023.1, read on the forward strand.
CAGAAGTGTAATGAATTTTATTAAAAAAAATCGTTATGCTCATTTTACCATCTTCCTGTTGCACCGCCACCACCTGATGATCCACCACCACCCCTAAATCCTCCTCCACCTCGAGGACCACCGAACCTTCCACCAGGATATCTGCCACCGGCACTTAAGTTTAAAAACCAAGGTGTGAAGATGATACCCAGCCAGAGGTACTTTTGTGGACCCACTTTTTTACCAAAAATCATTGCAAGAATAGGCAAACCAATAACTATAAAGAGAATGAGAAACATGATTGTATTTATAATCATTTCTTCTTTTTCAGCTTGTTTACGTTGTTCTTCAACAGCTTTAGCTTTTTGATTGATTTGAAAAGAAAAATCAGCATCACTTTGTGTGATCACTTTGATAATTGCATGAACGGATTCGACAATTCCTTTTTGATAATTTCCTTCACGAAAATTAGGAATCATGAAGCTATTAATAATGACAGAGGAAATGGCATCTGTTAGTTGTCCTTCCAGACCGTAGCCTACCTCAATACGTGCTTTGCGTTCATTTGGTGCAATGACGATTAATATGCCGTTATTGATTTGTTTTTGACCTAATCTCCATGTACGAAAAAGAGAATTGCTGTATGTTTCTATATCATTGCCCGAAAGAGTAGGGAGCGTCACAAGAACAATTTGATCTCCTGTTTTCTCTTCGAGTGTAGCGAGCTTTTCCGTTAAATTTCTTTGTGTTGCATGATCAAGCAAATGAGCCATATCATTGATATAGCCGGTTAAGGGAGGAAATTTAGTGTGTGCGTAAGTGACATTCCCCAATGCAATGATCAAATATAGAATACTCAAAGGGACCCATAAACGTAGAAAAGTACGACGTTTTATAGAGTGTTGACATATTTTCATTAATTAAAATTAACCTTTGGTGTTTGTTGGCTATCAGTATCGATGGTAAAAGTAGGCATAGGTTTTGCATCACGAAACCATAATTTTGCCCAAATCATCGTCGGCATTGTTTTGAGTGCAGTATTGTAGGCACGTACTGTTTCAATATAATCGCGGCGCGCAACGGAAATACGGTTTTCTGTTCCTTCTAATTGTGATTGAAGAGCAAGAAAGTTCTGGTTTGCTTTAAGATCCGGATAGTTTTCAACAACAGCCATAAGCCGCGAAAGTGCACTTGATAAATTGGCTTGATTTTTGAGATATTGCTGCATAACTTCCGGATTATTCAACATATCTGCATTAATGTTGACTTGCGTTGCTTTGGCACGTGCCTCAATTACATTTGTGAAAACGCTTTGTTCATGGGCAGCGTAAGCTTTAACTGTTTCTACAAGATTGGGGATGAGATCTGTACGACGTTGATATTGATTGAGCACTTCACTCCATGCTGCATGTGCTTTTTCTTCATTTGTTGGTATTGTATTAAATCCGCACCCACTTAAAAATGGCACTAACCATGCCAAAAAAATCACGATTGAAAATTGTTTTAATATTTTAAACATTGAAATTGAAGAAGTTTGTACATTTAACATAAAGATGTCTCCACAGATATTTTATGTATTATATAGGGTTTATCTTCTTGCTGGAAAGTATTTTGAATTTTATAAACAGGCATATTTATCAATAAATCGACATCTCTATGCATTTTAGGCACGCTTAAGTGATTTGCTGATATTAAAATAATAATGGTAATATAGATGTCATCTTATAAAAGATCAATAATATTCATATCAATTATTATTACAGAAAAATATATTATTTTCGGAGTATTTTTTGTTGTTTCACAACGTGTAGATAACAATTGGAAAAGGGGAAAATGTAAGCATCAATCTTATGGAAAGATAGAAGGTAAGGGCAAGTTCTTATTTTCCCTCCTTTAGAAGTTATGCTTAATATATTGGACAAAAAAGGGCTTTTTAATTATATACGGTAGAATTGTGAAGGAGGGGAAAATCCTGTGATAGAAAGTGTTCAACGGCAAAGTGAAAAGTTTGATGGATTGGCTAATGATTATGATCTTTATCGTCCCCGCTATCCCCTCACTTTATTTAAAACTATGCTCCATCCTTTTAAGAACAAAAAGCATTTGTCTATTGTGGATGTGGGGGCTGGGACAGGTATCGCATTAGAGGGAATTGTTAAATTTTTAGGAAATGAGCACCAATATCATGCTATCGATGTATCGGCAGATATGATTAAGCAGGGGCAAAAAAAAATTTCCTACGGTGCAGTGGTATCAGGGCCGTGCCGAAGACCTATTGCCTCAAATCGGCGAGGTTGATCTTGTCATTACAGCACAAGCGTTTCAGTGGATGGATCGTCCTAAGTTGCTTTGTTCTGTTTCAGATCAACTTCGGGTCAATGGTGTCATGGCGGTTATTCAAAATAATCGCGATTTCAAGCATAGCAAATTTCTAGAGGCTTATGAGACATTATTAGAGAAAATGAGTCCGAACTATTCTCGTTATTATCGTAATTTTGATTTTTTACAGGAAATGAGCGATGGCTTTGGGGTAGATCCGGAAAAGATTTTTTTCTATACGCACAATTGGACGATGATGATCCCATCTGAAGCTTTTATTGGAATGAGCCGCTCTTCAACGCAAGCGCAACGCGCTATTGCCCGCTATGGGGAAGAATATTTACGCCAATTGGTTGCATTGACAAAGAAATATGAAGTGCAAGGTAATTTGGAGCTTTTGTATCGAAGTGAGCTCTATATGTATGCAGGATAATCTGATATCGATGATTGCTTTTGTTCTTTTAGCGCATCAGAGTGGGCGGTATTCAGGAAATTAACGCATTATTAAGGCAGATTTTGAGGGGGCAGTTTTTTTCTTCAGCACTCAAATTAACATCTTATTACATCTGAGTTTCATTGTTCACTTAATATGAAAGAGTTTTAAATAGAAAATTTATGAACTGCATTATAGAATCGGAGTGCTTTCTTTACTGCAGTTTAACAACAGATTATTTTATAAAATGGGAAGAGGTAGATTGAATAGAAATATTTGATAATTCTTTGTTTTTATGATTTTTTTATTATTAAATGAGAGTGTTTTTAATAAATTTTGACGAAAATAACTGAAAAAGTACAAAAAATGATCATAATCAGAAATTTATCGTAAAAAAGGTAATGGCTTGGAAGAACCTTTAAAAACAACTCATTTTGAAATTATCTCTAAATTCAGATTCAATATAACAAAAAAGTAAAATATAAATATGTCATATGAAGCATTTCTCTTTTTAAAAGATATAATATAAAAACAATATGTTAATTAAATTTTTTGATATAAGAAAACTTCTTTTATTTTCTATTTTAAATAACGGGTTAGGTCGAGTCTTATGTGGTTTTATTGAAGATGTGCTTTTCAATGTTCAATCTGGCGTTTTAAATACAATTTTAGAAGTGGCAAATAAGCTCAATTTCTTCTCTGTTGTGATGCGTTGAATAAGTTTTTTAATTTTCTATAGAGCTTAATTTTTGCAATTATGATAGATTGTGACAGCTATCTATTTAAGATTTTTATAAGTTTAGTAGGAATAGCTTAATGATATATCCATTGCGCTCCTCTCATCTTTACGCTTCATAAAAGAATAAGCCTGCACTATAACACACTTTGTCATCTCCCAATGTTGCGACAGCTTTTGACACTTGAGACGGTGCATAAGAGGGGGACGGTCCTTTTTGTACAGCTTTATCCATAGATCAATCTCGCTTATAACGTGCAAGCGAATGGTTTTGATTGATTCAACATACAGATTTGAGATGAGAGAATCTTAAGATATTTGACTCTCTCATTTAATATGAATAATGCTAGATTATGATTATAAATTAATGCCTTATCTATTTTTTAAATCTATGACTTTGGTTGTACTTTTCAATATTTCATTTTCATTTATCGTCAACTATTCTACTTTTGGATAATGACTCCATTGTAAGGAATGCCTTTAAGAAAGCCTTCTCGTTTTAAAGAGTCATTATAGTTTTTTGTTTTATAGAAGGACCAATAATGCTAAACATTATACTTTGATTAAAAAAGAAAGTAAATTATGACTATTATACTAAAACCGAGCGAGGTGACGCTTAGTGAACTTGCAGCTATTTATTTTAATGGTGAAGTGAGTAAACTTCATAATGACACGCATTTAGCTATAGAAAAAGGGGCTCAGCGCATCGCTGAAATTGCTGCTGGAAGTGAGCCTGTGTACGGTATTAATACTGGTTTTGGGAAGTTGGCTTCCATTAAAATTAATGCGGACGATGTTACTGTTTTACAGAGAAATCTTATTTTGTCCCACTGTTGTGGGGTAGGAGAGCCTTTAGCTGAAAATATTGTGCGTTTGATAATGAGCTTAAAGCTTATCTCTTTAGGAAGAGGGGCTTCTGGGGTTCGTCTAGAATTGGTAAATTTGCTGGAAAATATGCTTGCAAAGGGCGTCATTCCTGTCATCCCTGAAAAAGGGTCTGTTGGTGCTTCAGGTGATCTAGCTCCACTTGCCCACATGGCGGCTGTTATGATGGGAGAAGGAGAAGCATTTTTTCAAAATATTCGTATGAGTGGAGCGGTTGCATTAGAGAAAGCAGGATTGTCCCCTGTTATTTTAGAGGCAAAGGAAGGTCTAGCTCTTATTAATGGAACTCAAACATCAACAGCTCTTGCACTTGCCGGTCTTTTTCGGGCTTATCGGGCATTGTGTGGTGGATTGCTGGCAGGGGCTTTGACGACAGATGCCATTATGGGATCAACAGCACCATTTCATCCTGATATCCATATTTTACGAGGACATTATGGGCAGATTGCTGTATCGAAAACATTAGAAAAGCTTGTAGAGGATTCAGAAATTCGTGCAGCACATTTACGGGGTGATGAGCGTGTACAAGATCCTTATTGTATACGTTGTCAGCCACAGGTCATGGGGGCATGTTTTGATATTTTGCTAGCAGCAGCAAAAACACTGATTATTGAAGCAAATGCTGTTACAGATAATCCATTGATTTTAAGGAATGGTGAAGTTGTATCAGGTGGAAATTTTCATGCTGAACCTGTAGCATTTGCTGCTGATCAGATTGCTCTTGCTTTATGTGAAATAGGATCTATTTCTCAACGACGTATTGCTCTTATGGTTGATCCAGCAGTTTCTTATGGACTTCCAGCTTTCTTAGCGCATAATGCGGGTCTTAATTCAGGTTTTATGATTGCTGAAGTAACAGCAGCAGCTTTAATGTCTGAAAATAAGCAAATGGCCTATCCTGCTTCCGTTGATTCAACACCAACTTCAGCCAATCAAGAAGATCATGTTTCAATGGCTTGCCATGGAGCTCGTCGGTTATTGGTAATGAGCGAAAATCTTTTTACACTTATTGGCATTGAAACGCTTGTTGCAGCACAAGGAATTGAATATCGTGCACCTTTAAAAACAAGTACTTTTTTGCAATCTGTTATGAAATGTTTACGCAAAAAGGTTGCTTCTCTTAAGGAAGATCGTTATCTGGCTCCAGATCTTCATCAAGCACATATACTTGTGCGTGAAGGGCACTTATTATCTGTTTTACCAGAAACAATTTTTCCTTCACTAGAACCTAAATAATATTTATTTTTGAGTTTAAAAGAGAAGGAGAGATCTAATTATGAGGTTTCTTTATACAAAAATTAGAGAGATGATGAATATTCCATTTATTGGCTGTTATGTATTGTGTTTATGCGTGATTATCTCTTTAATGCGCTTATCTTATGATATAATCTAGTTTAGATAAATTTATGAATGAGCGTATTATATTTATTATTACTCATTAAAATTGATATTTTTATTGAGTAATTCTCTTTTTAAAAGATGGTTTATAATTTTTATACTTTTAAATCATGAAAAGGGAAAATAAATGTCTAAAAATCGTCTATTATGTATTTTAATGACAATTATTGTTTGTTTTTCGCAAATTGTGGAGGCTTACGCGAATTTTTGGAGAGGTAGCTTTTCAGAGGATGTTTTCATTATGATAGTGGCCCAAGAAAAAGAGCCTTTTATTTCAGCGAAAAACAAAGATTTTATTGCTATCTCGGGGAAAACTCCCAGAGATAAGGAGAATGCTATCATCGGACCAACGGTCAAAGATGCTATTTTTACCGTATATTTTTTTTTCATTGGAAAGCTTGTCGTTAAGTCAGTTGGAGTCCTTAAAAGATGGGTTTTAGATACACTTTCTCATACTTTTGAAAACTGGCGAGATTCACTTTATCATTGATGAAGCTATATCAATTGATTTTAAAAATGAGTGCATGTGGTGTTGAATACAATTTATGATGATGTGACAAGCTAAAAAATGTAGAGAGTTTATACGGTATTAATAGAAAGTTTAACGCATGTTTCTCTTGAATATGATAAATGGGAGCATATGTTCCTTCATGCAAAACAGTGTTTTTTGCATTCACGGGTTTGTTTTAAGAAAATATTTCCTCAATACTTAAGCTTATATTTCAGAGTTGTGTAAGTATTCAGTATAATATAAAAAACAATAAAACCAATATGTTGAGTGCAATTTTTTATAAGAATCCACACTTTTATGCATGATTCATTTGACCATTTTTATATAAGATTGCTATGTATGAATAGACTATAAAAGCAAATCATAAAGAAGTTTAAGAAGAAAAAACAACTTCAAAATGTCCTTCAAGCGTTTTAACTTCTTTCGGATTAACAATAATCTTGATATCGTTTCCCAATTTTGCCAAACACTCAAGCATTTTCATTTCACTAATTCCTCGAAATTCTCCACTTAAGAGTTTAGACAATTTGGGTTGAGTCATTTTCAAAAGTTGACTAGCCTGTTTTTGTGTTAAGTTCTTTTCTTTCAGAATTTGACTAATCTTATGAGCAAGTTGTGCTTTGATAAGCATCTCTCTAGAATCTGAAAAGCCAAGATCCGTATAAACATTGGAACTACCGTGAAAAACATTGATCATTTTAATTCCCTTCTGATTGTTCTGCTAACTTGAGACGTTCTTTAATTAGGTTAATGTCTGGTTTTGGTGTTGCAATGCTACGGGTCGATTTTTTCTGAAAACAATGCAACACATAAAGAGATTTTTTATATTGCACCGTATAAAATAGCGCGATAAGTTTCTTGAATATCGCGTTCAATAATTTCTAGAACATTGGCAGATCCAAACCACTTTAGAACCTTAACATTTTCTCCTTTATCTCCTATCTGAGCAAGATAATGAGCATAACCAATCCTTTGTTGAATAAGATCAGGAAGACTTTTTATATCTTTGAGTGAAGAACCAAGCCATATGATACGTTTTATTTTACTCATGATCATTAATATACCCATATGGGTATATTTTAGGTGGTTATTTTAATTTTGTGATTTTTTAATAACTATTATTAATAAAATTAACTTAATAAAAATGGGAACAAAAAATATTGGGGTAGTTCTTTAAACAATGGAGTTAAGGTTCAAAACCGTTGTAACATCATAAAGGCATGGGATTTTACTCAATTTTGAGTCAAAAGCGACAATGTTTAAAGAAGACTCTATTCTAAAGAAACGGGCTCGAATTTGAGCTGGTTAATTTTACTAGCCAAATATAGAGCGACTCATTTGCAAAGATGTTACGTTTGAGAGCACAATGAAAAGATACTTATGAAAACCTCTCTAAGTAAATGGTTAAACGTTTTAAAATTAATGTTTTATAAGCTTATTATTCTTTCATTTGCTTAAGAGCATTTTCTCTTTTGAGTAAACCTAGGCTATAGATTTAATAACAGAGCAAATCTTAAAGCCTTACATTTTTAAAAACCGCTGCTTTTATCTTATGAAAGGTTGTTTTGAAAACTAACGTTCGTAAATGTAAAAAAACGGGTTTTATTACAGATATTCACTTAATATGCATTTGCTTTTGATTGTATTGATAAAGCTCCCAAGTGTTTTGATAAGTTTTGATTTTAGATAATGCGTTATTTGAATTCACTTAGTTCGATTTTGAGCTTAGTATTTTGAAACGCTTTTAAATGATGGAGTTGTTTTCCATAGAGGGCTTCATCATCCATAGACGCTAAAATGCCATTCATTTCATGGGCTTGTTTTTTAGCACTATCAG
>NZ_JBHIOO010000024.1:0-12757 GCF_042195585.1 Bartonella sp. AS69XJJH
CTCATAGATTATGAAGGTCTTGGCAAGAAGCTTCTTAAAGGGATTGGTATTCCACGGGCAAGTTTTATTCCTCTTGGTAATTTTGGGGCTTTGGATGAAAAAGAAGGGCAACCCTTTAAACTTGATATTCAAAAAGCCAAGCAACTTTTAGCAGAGTCCGGTTATCCAAACGGATTTGAGGCAAATTTTCTCGTGTCAAACACTCCTTATACTTTGTTACTTGCTCAGTCACTCCAAGATAGTGCCGCACAGGCAGGGGTGCGTCTTAAAATTGAACGTGTAGCAGGTACACAGCTATTTTCAAAAGTAAATGCACGGGCTTTTGATACGGCTTTTGTCGGATGGAATAATGATTCTGCGGATCCTCATACAATGGCTTCACGTCTTATTTATAATCCAGATAATCGGCTTGAGGCTAGAAATACAGCTTATCCTAGTTGGAAGCATGGGTATTTTGATGCCAAGATGAATCAAAAAGTTGAAGAAGCGCTATTTCAAAAAGATCCGCAAAAACGGTCGCAAATATATGCTGATTTACAACGTGAGTTGATGCAAAAAGGACCTTATGCGTTTATCTTTCAACAATATAGCGTTGTCGCGATGACCCCTGATGTCAAAAAATGGGTTTGGAATAGTGCACCGCGTATTTTTTATAGTGCAATTGAAAAATAGTGTGTCTTTTTAGCGGTATCAAAGCTAAAAAGAGCTTAATCATAATTGCATGATAAAAATATTCTGTCACATAAAAACTCTTCAGTTTTTTAAAGGATGAAATTGTGAGGGATGTTTGTACAGTATATGGTTGAGATTGTTTATTAAGGAGGGATGGATATAGAAAGTTATATTGGGGAGGATCTTTGTTTATGACTACAGATTCTCTGCATCCCGAATATAGATTGATATAGGAGAGAATTATTTTATAGATGCTTAGTTTGATTAAATGAAATTGATGTCTGAATGCTATGCTATTTAAAAGATGAAAGAGAAAATCACAATCACTTTGTGTGAAAAGGTAGAAGAATACAAAAGGAAGAGATAAAATGGGAAAACAAAGAATATTGAAAAAATTTTCTATTTTATTAAGCTCAATCGCTTTTTTAAATGGGGCTGTAACATCGGCATTCAGTGCCTCATCTAAAAATATATTGGTAATGGCATGGAATATTGATTCAATTAGTAGTTTTGATCCAGCGCAAACTGTTGAGGTTGTGACGAGTGAGTTATTGACGAATATTTGCAGCGCGTTAGTGCAATATGATGAGCATGATCCTACAAAAATTCGCCCTGCTATGGCAAAATCCTGGGACGTTTTAGATAATGGCAAAAGAATAGTTTTTCATCTTCGTGATGATTTAAAGTTTAATGACGGAAGGACGGCTACAGCGCAAGATCTGGTATGGTCGATGCGACGGATTATTAAATTAGGATTAAGCTATGCTCAATCTTTAATGGATTATGGGTTTACCAAAAAAAATGTTGAAACAAATATTCAGGCTCTTGATGATAAGACTTTACAATTAAAATTAGATAAACCCTATCCTATTCAGCTCATATTGACTGTTATTGGACAATCTTATGCTTCTGCTTTGCTTGATCGGAAAACAATTGAAGAACAGAGCATTAACGGTGATATGGGGAACAAATATTTAGCAACACATTCAGCTTGTGTTGGACCTTATAAATTGTTGAGCTGGTCTCCAGGAGATAAAGTTGTGTTAGAGGCGACACAGCATTATTGGGGCGATGTGCCTAAAATTAAGCAGATTGTTGTGCAACATGTAGCGGATTCATCAAGTCAGAGACTTCTTTTGGAAAAAGGTGATGTGGATATAGTGCGTGATCTTTCTTCAGAGGATATTTTAGATCTTGAAAAAAAAGGAGGCCCAGTCAAAATTAGTCGTGTTTTGCGTCCCCAGATTATTTACCTATCATTAAATAATAAGAATGCAATTTTTGCGAATGAAAAGGTCAGATTGGCACTTCGTTATTTGGTTGATTATGAAGGTCTTGGAAAAACTGTTTTGAAAGGGATTGCTATTCCTCGGGCAACTTATATGTCTTTAGGTGTTCCAGGTGCTCTAGATGAAAAAGAAGGTTTGCCTTTTCAGTTGGATTTGAAAAAAGCAAAACAACTGATTACTGAGGCTGGTTATCCTAACGGATTTAAAGCTAATCTTTTAGTTGGAAGCCTTAGTTATATGTCGTCTGTTGCACAGTCTATTCAAGCCAATGCACGCAAAATTGGTGTTGAGCTTACAATTGAAAAAATGGCACAAAATCAATTGTTGAGCCGTGTACGTGGTGGAAATTATGATGCTGCTATTATGGGGTGGGGCAGTGCCGATCCTGATGGACATCCTGCTTCATTAAATCACGTGTTTAATCCTGATCCAACATTTACAAAAAAGCACAATATGTATTTAGCTTGGCGAGCTGGGTATTATGATGAAAACATTAATAACATGGTGATGGATGCTTTGTTTGAGCAAGATCCCAATAAGCGTATCATGCAATATCGTACTTTACAGCATTATGTGTTAGAGCATGGTCCTATGGTTTATTTATTTCAGACATATTATACCGTAGGTATGGGACCTGATGTCAAAAAATGGATTTGGAACAGTTATAGACTTTATTACAATGAAGCAGAAAAATAAAAAGAAGCATGTTATAGAGAAGGATTATAGAACATGCTTAATAAGAGGTTGTTTCGTTATATAAAAAAAGGTATTTGCTTTATGTTTTGTCGCTACAGAGGGGATTTTTATAATGGTTTTGCCACTTTCAGAGACTGAAAGAGCTGTATCAGAAAAGCAGAGAAAATTATTTTTATGGGATTTTTTATGCAAAGGATTGAAACTTCTTATTTCGGTTTTTATCACATTGCTTGGGTTGGTGACGATTACTTTTTTTCTTGGTCATCTTCTTCCTCTAGATCCAGTTCTGTCTATTCTTGGTGATAATATTAGTCAGGAAGCTTATGATGCAATGTATTATAAGCTGGGTCTTGATAAGCCGTTGATTGTCCAGTATTGGAAGTATCTTCATAATGTATTTTTGTTTGACTTTGGAGATGCATTAACTTCTGGACGACCTGTTCTAGCCGATATTATGCGTGTATTTCCTGCAACATTAGAGCTTGCAACCGTCGCTATTGTTATTGGCACAAGTCTTGGAATTCCATTTGGTGTTTTTGCAGCAATGTATCGCGATTCATTTATTGATTATGTTGTCCGTGTTTTTACACTTGTAAGTTATTCTACTCCAACGTTTTGGCTTGGATTAATGGCGTTGTTAATATTTTACGCCAAGCTTGGTTGGGTTGGTGGTCCAGGACGTATTGACTTTCTTTATGAATATTCTTTTGAACCAAAAACAGGATTTTTCCTTTGGGATACTGCAAGCCAAGGACAATGGGAGGCTTTTGGTAATGTTTTTAGTCACATTATTATGCCTGCTTTGATCTTAGCTTTCGGTGCTATGGCTTATATTAGCCGTATGACTCGTGGGTTTATGATTGAGCAGCTTAATCAGGAATATATCATTACTGCGCGTGTAAAGGGATTATCGTGGGCGAGAACCGTTTGGGGGCATGCCTTTCGAAATGCTGCTGTGCAAATTATTACCGTTGTTGCGCTTTCTTATGCTTTTTTATTAGAAGGGGCTGTTTTAACGGAGACAGTTTTTGCTTGGCCTGGTTTTGGACATTATTTGACAAATGCTCTTTTAGCTGGGGATATGAATGCAGTTGTAGGATGTACTTTACTTGTAGGATTTATCTTTGTCGCCATTAATTTATTTTCCGATTTGCTTTATCGCATTTTTGATCCAAGGACACGTTGAATATGACAGTAAGTAATCATCATAAATCGCAATCATCATCTTCTTTGGGTAGTTGGTTAAACGATCCTGTTCCAAACTCCATAATTCAAGCGAACATACAAAGAATTTATCATGCACTGGTTAAGTTTTTTCATAACTTTTCGGCTGTATTCGGTCTGCTTATTATTTGTATTATTATCATATGTGCATTTTTTGCTCCTTGGATTGCTACGCATGATTTTCTTAGTAATGATCTAGGACATCGGTTGCAGCCACCCTCTATGGCGCATTATTTTGGAACAGATGAATTGGGACGTGACATTTTTAGTCGCCTTATTTTTGGTTCTCGTATTACTCTTTATGTTGTTTTTCTTACAACAGTTATTGTAGGTCCAATAGGGCTTATTGTTGGAACTGTATCTGGTTATATGGGCGGATGGGTTGATACTGTGCTCATGCGCATTGTCGATATTTTTCTTGCTTTTCCAGGTTTGATTTTAGCTCTTGCATTTTCAGCCGCATTGGGACCAGGGATTGAAAATGCTTCTATTGCAATTTCAATTGCAGCATGGCCGCCAATTGCACGTTTAGCACGTGCTGAGACTTTGACAATACGTTCTTCTGATTATGTTTCTGTCGTTCGCTTGCAGGGGGCCTCTTCTTGGCGAATTATTTTGTTTCATGTTGCGCCTATGTGTATTCCTTCAGTGATTGTACGATTAACTTTGGATATGTCTGGAATTATTTTAACGGCTGCTGGTCTTGGCTTTTTAGGATTGGGAGCTCAACTTCCAAGTCCTGAATGGGGTGCGATGCTTTCTTCAGGGCGGGAGTTTATGATGACAAATTGGTGGTTGGCGGCAATACCAGGCTGTGCAATATTATTTGCAAGTCTTGCTTTCAACCTTTTAGGTGATGGTCTTCGTGATGTATTGGATCCACGCAATGGGTAATAAATTATTAGAAGTAGAAGATTTACGTATTTCTTTTCCTACAACGCGCGGCATTACAGAAGTTGTGCGTGGCGTTAGTTTTTCTGTTGGAAAAGAAAAAATTGGAATTGTTGGTGAATCCGGATCTGGCAAATCGATGACTGGGCGTGCAATACTAAGGTTAAGTCCAAAAGCAGCCATTGTTAAAGCTAAAAAAATGCGCTTTGAGGATGTTGATTTATTGGCCGCAAGTGAACCTCAGATGAGAAAAATCCGTGGGAAGCGTATTTCAATGATTTTACAGGACCCCAAATATTCACTTAATCCATTAATACGGATTGGGGAACAGATTATGGAGGCTTACTGTATTCATTATCGTGTCTCAAAAGCTGAAGCGCGGGAACGCACCATATCTATGTTAGAATCCGTTCATATTCGTGATCCTGAACATGTGATGCGTCTCTTTCCTCATGAAATATCTGGGGGGATGGGGCAGCGTGTGATGATTGCAATGATGCTCATTCCAAAACCTGATTTAATTATTGCCGATGAGCCAACATCTGCACTTGATATTACGGTCAGACGACAAGTTTTATCTGTATTAGATGAACTTGTGACAAAATCTGGAACGGGACTTATTTTCATTAGTCATGATTTGAATATGATTGCTGATTTTTGTGATCGTATTTTGGTGATGTATGCGGGCCGTGTGTTGGAAGAGTTGCCTGCTTCTGATTTGTCTCACGCTTGTCATCCTTATACAAAGGCATTGCTCGCGAGTTTGCCACGGCTTGATAATCCTGTTGAGATTTTGGCTGTTCCTGAGCGTGATCCTGATTGGTTATATAATCCTACGATTGTTAATGGTGTTGAGGAGGTTCCTCATGACAAATTATGAGAATATTATTGATGTTTCTAATTTATCTGTAACTTTTGGGCACAGGCATAAGGCCGTAACAGTTGTTAAAAATGTTAATTTTCATATTAAGCGTGGTGAAGCTTATGGTTTGATTGGTGAATCCGGATGTGGAAAGTCAACTATTTTGAATACATTGGTGGGGCTTATTCCAGATTATAGTGGAAAGTTCCTTTTTGCTGGACAAGAAGTTGAAAAGAAAAGGAGTAAGAATTTTTTACGCTGTATTCAAATGGTTTTTCAAGATCCGTATGCTTCGCTGCATCCAAGAAAAATGGTCCATACGGTTCTTTCTGAATCGCTCAAAATCCATGGGATGGATAATCAAAGAGAGCGGGTGGAGGATGCTTTAGATTCTGTCGGTTTAGATTCTTCATTTCTTTATCGTTATCCTCATGAGTTGTCTGGAGGGCAGCGTCAGCGTATTGCTCTTGCACGTGCTTTAATTATCGAGCCAGAAGTTTTATTACTTGATGAGCCAACATCTGCATTGGATGTATCGGTGCAGGCTGAAATTTTAAACTTGTTGAAATCATTGCGCGTGAGAAAAAAGCTTACTTATTTGATGGTATCCCATGATCTTGCTGTTGTTGCACATATTTGTGAACGTGTTGGAATTATGCATAAAGGGATTATTCTTGAAGAGCTTAGCAATGATGAATTGCGTAATCTACATGCGCAACACGATTATACAAAGGAGTTTTTTGAAGCCAGTATTGAGCCTATTGTCCATAGAGAGCAAAGAGTATGATCGATTTTTCAAAAGAAAAAATGCATTTTTCTGTTTTAGGTTTCGAGAAGTATTTAGTATCTTTGTTGTAATAGAGAGTTTTTGTATTTTATATAGTGTGAAATTTTTCTAGTATAATTTACTGAAAGAGGGTTTAGCGGTATATTTTTAAATTCTTTTGGTAATACTGCTTTATAAATCATGCAGAGATTCATAACGTGTATTATTTTCTAATATTATTATACTGTTTTTTGATTATAAATTCATATTCAGAAGTTTTTATTGTAGAACTTTGAATGTTTAGTTTGTGAGCAATTACAGGTGATTAATGATGCCGTATTTCCCGAAAAAATTGGCCCTTTTGTAGAGTTTAGTTTTTATTGTCTTTGGTTTTTTCTGTCTTTTTTACAGTTTTAGGTTTTATTTGTCCAAAAACGCTAAGTTTTATTCTTTAAAAAAGAAGAAGCTGTTATGAAAATTTTTCAATAGTACATGAGAATGATACAACTATTTTTGTTGTTTTCTATTCTTAAAAATAGGTTCTTTGAAAGAAAAACAGATTTTATGAATAAAAAAGGCAGCATATTGTGTTGCCATTTTTGATAAAGTGTATACAGATAACAATACGTCTGTTGTTACAGTCTTGTCTTAAAACGAATAGCGTATTCTATCTGAAAAACGTGCTCCGGATATATACCAGTTTTTAAAAAGCTATTGTGGATAGCTGATTTCAATTTTGCGGTTTTGTCAATGATGGAATTGGTGATATCTCCTTTTGGATCTCGTAAGATAAAAGAGTATCAAGATAAAAACCACTGTCACGCTGTATACTGCCATAGGTGGTGAGTAAAGTGACTATTTATTCAATATGCTCCTTGCTGTCTTGCATATCCTTTGGAGTGAAAGAAGTTGTCTATAGGTTCCTACAAGATCAAAATGTGTTGTAGATATTTTGCCCTTCTAGCGCGACAAAATTAACAGCTCCTTGGTAGAGCAGCATAGCGAAGATTAGCACTGCTATAACCATATTTACTAGGAGCACTACTTATCAAAAAATAAGGTTCCTGTTTCTCCATAAGCGTATAAGAAGCAGCCATTCCGTTTGTCTGATTCTTTCTCCAAGACAGATGTTCGCATATTGGCTAACAGTTGCACTTTGCTTAGCCATATCGGCCAATCCAGCATACAAGAGAGCACTGAGCATGATCAAATGCTTGTATTTATGGCACGATGGTTTTTACTTTTGAGTCGCTATCAAGCAGTACTGGTTGTAAGCGAAAATCCCAGAAATCTTTATTTTTTCCTAAAAGGTTTTGTTCAGTATTTGTTTTACTGTGGTTTGATTTTGGTCCATAAGCTTTCAGTATATATTTATAAGGTGAACCACTTATTGTGATATAGTCCTGTGCAAGTTTGAAAGAGTTTTGATTTACTTTCCCAGAAACTTGAATGAGTGAAAGACCACGCACACTGGTAAGAGCAGAAGTATCTGCTTTAATATTGTTCTTTTCTAAATGTCCAGTAATATAAACCAGTGTAGTCCCTGAAACATCACCATCAATCAGAAGATGGTCAGCTTTTTGTTTGTTTATGGCAGTGCTATCACTCCATTCGACGTTGAAATGAATTTCTGCTTTTCCTTTAGCATTGTAGACTTTTTTAGTATTTGGCCTGCCAGATCCTATGTGCAACGTGTGATAATGATCTTCTGTTGGCTCTCCAAAAACAATAGAGCTGTCATTGATGTTAAGGGCAGAAACATCAGAACGCGATCTTTGAGCAATATCAAGCAGTTTTTCGCTCTGGCTTTTTTTATTTGTGCTTGTTTTCAATGTCCATTTCGTATTGTTTTGCAAATCAAAGATTGTTTTGAATTTTTTTTCGGTGTTCACTTTGCCGTCTAAGATGGAGTGATTGGCGTTTAGTGTAAAAGTGAAATCATTTTTTTTCGTTGAAGCTTCGGTTACTAATAAAACATTGGCGCGGATTTCTGAATTTTTGAGATTGGCTTTACCAATTGATTCATTTGCATTAATTCCAGTACCGTTTTTAATGTGAAGTTTTGTATTGGTTAAATTGATTTCTGATGTTTTATTGTTCTTAGATTTTCCAAATATCATACCTCTATCTTCTGCTGTAGCAGAAACATTTGTTACATCAATATGTCCATTATTATTTACAACAAATGCACTATTTTCGGCAATCACTGTTCCTCCGATCATTTTAATCATCCCGCCATTTTCTGAATAAAGTCCGACCTCAGCATTTTTAATCGTTGTATTGCCATATAATTCAACTAAACTGCCAACATCTTGGCTTTCCGCACCGAATCCGTTGCTATCTGCTGTTATTAGAGTAACATTCGTGGCTTTAATACGCCCACCATTTTCAGCAGATAATGCAGTAGTTTTACCTTGTACTGTTCCTCCCGTTACGGTAACGATGGATTTTAAGTCTTTTGCATAGAGTCCAGCGTTGTCAGATGATGTAATTTGAGCATTATCAGTTAAAGTAATGGTACTGCCGTTTATAGCAGATATTGCTGCACCTTTTGCGTTAAATGATCCTCCAGAAACGGTTATTTGAGAACCATTATCTGAAATTATGCTATTGATTGCTTGCGGAACGGTTACATTTTCTAAAGTAATGGCACTCCTTCTTGCATTTATTGCATTGATTAGTAGTGCATCGCCCTTACTATTTAATATCGTTACATCTTTCAGTTTGTTATTGCTCTTGTTTTTTAACAAGTGAACGCCTGCTTCGGAAGCAGTAATAGTTCCTCCTATCATTTTGATTGTGCTATCGTTTTGCGCATCAATTCCGATTTTAACGTCACTGATCGTTGTATTTCCAAGCAATTCGATCACACTGTTAGAGCCAGAGGAAGCTGCACCAGCAGCTACACCACTGCCATTATTAGTTGCTTTTAAAGCAACATTTGTAACCGTAATATGGCCACCTATGTCTGCTTCTAAGGCGGTATATTTTCCTGTCACGCTTCCTGTTGTCATTGTAATTGTGGATTTTGAGTCTTGTGCATAGAGGCCTGCTTCATCATGTGACGTAATTTGAGCATTGTCCGTTAAGGTGATGCTGCTGCCATTTTGAGCACATATTGTTGCATAGCTTGAATCAAATGATCCTCCAGAGATTGTTATGTTAGAACGATTATTTGCAATTACGCTGTTGCCTGTTTGAGTCACTTTTACATTTTTTAAAGTGAGTCCACTTTCTTTCTCTAGAAGTATTCCTTTGCCTGAATTTTTATCTTGACCGGTTGATATTATTACATTTTCTAGTTTACTTTCGGGGCTCTTACTGTTCACGAAGCCAACGCCAGTTTTAGAAGTTGTAATAGTCCCCCCAATCATTTTAATTACGCCACCGTTACCTGCCACAAGCCCAACAGCAGCATTCTTAATCGTTGTATTGCCATATAATTCAATCATACTATTAGCGCTATCAACTCCTGCGCCTATTGTAGGAACATCCGTGACCTTGCCCCCATGTTCATTTGTTGTTAGAGCAACATCCGTGACCTTAATATGTCCACCGTTTTCTGCGATCAACGCTAATTCTCCGGTTACTGTTCCTCCAGTCATTGTGATGGTAGAATGTACACCATTTGTATAGAGTCCTTTGCTATTCGATGATGATGATGTAACTTGAACGTTGCCTTTTTTACTACTAGTTAAAGTAATGTTGCTGCCATTTCCAGCGTATACCCCTACGTTTTTCCCCTCAAATGATCCTCCAGAAACTGTTACTTTAGAATGATTATTTGCAACTATGCCACTTTTTGCCCGTGTAACTGTTACGTTTTCTAAAGTGACGTTACTTTCCTTGTCGGCACCTATTCCTGTGATTTCAGGGTCTTTATCGTTACTGCTCGATATTTTCACATTTTCTAGCTTGTTTCCATCGCTCTTGCTATTATAGAAACCAGCGCCGGTTGCAGAAGCTGTAATGGTCCCTCCGATCATTTTAATCATTCCACGGTTTTGTGCATGAAGACCGATTACAGCATTCTTAATTGTTGTATTCCCATGCAATTCAATCATGCTGTTCGGACCGCCGGCGACAACTGTTCCGATTTTATCATTCGTCGCTGTTAACGCAACATCCGTGACTTTGATATGTCCACCGTTTTCTGCAACCAACGCCATTTTTTCTGTGATTACGCTTCCACCCGTCATTTCGATTGTGGTTTTTGAATCTGTTGCATGGAGTCCAGTACCATGAGATGATGTAGTTTGAACATTATTGGTTAGAGTTACGCGACTACCATTGTAAGCAGATATTGCTGCCTTTGTGGCATCAAATGATCCTCCCAATATCGTGATTTCAGATTTATTATTTGCAGTAACGCTATTCATTGCCTTACTCACCTTTAGATTTTCTAAAGTGACTTCACTGTCTTTGTCTGCAACTATTGCAAAATTTAGTGGTGCTTTGCCTTTGCCACTTGATATTATTATATCTTTTAGCTTGTTTTCAGCATTCTTACTGTTCAAGAACTTAGCGCCAGTGTTGGAAACTGTAATAGTTCCCCCAGTCATTTTTAGTGTAGCACCATCTTTTGCTACAAGACCGAAGAAAATGCTAGAACCAGTTCCTTTAATGGTTGTACCATCCAGTAATTCAATCGCAGTGTTAGAACCTTCAGCTGTTATAGCGTGCGTATTTGTGCTTATATTGGTGTTTGTTTTTTTGTTTCCGATTATCGTCAAATGCTTGCCGATAATTTGTCCGCCTTTTTTTGCGTGAATAATTTCATAGGTTTCGTTGGAAACTTCTTTTTTACTTTCTGAAATTTCAAGATTTTTAGCTTGTACATTAAGATGGATACCAGACAGTACAACTGCTACAATTGCTGTGCAGGATAGAAGAAATTTTTTAGGCATCAGTCTGCTCCTTTTAAAGCCTCCAACATTCATTTCCCCGCAACTTCATAAGAAGAAGTGAAAATAGATATTGCTTTTATTTTAATAACACAGCACTTGGATATTTTATTTTACTTTTTTTGTCAAAATTAAAGTTGCATTTATATTTAAGTATGTAATAACTAAATTTATTTCGTAATGTATTTTTATCTAATTATATTTTAAAAATAAGTTTTTCATATTCATGAAAATATTATGAGGCGTTGATAGTTGCATTAATAATATTTTTATTGATTGTAGATATTCTTTTATACCAATATTCACTTGTGTATGAGTAAAGAAATACAGGAATAAAAAAGACAGTAAAAAACGTAATGTAAGAGAGAAGAGCAGTGCTTTTACAGTTTTATATTTTCAAAAAAGAAGAGGTTTTCAATTTTTAAAGTCAATAAAGAATAAATATTTTTGTGTGTAATTTGACTTTATATTTTATACTGAGTGGGAAAAGGTGAAATTAGGGTAGATATGCGATAATTAATTGTTGTTTTCTACATTGTATATCAAATGAGTTTTTGACAGAAAAAATGAGAAAAGACTTTGACAGAGCTTTGAAGGTTCTTTGAGTGTTCAGTGCCCTCTTTGAACACATAAAATATACAGAATCTGCTGATAATCCACAATTTACGAAAGGCTACATATTACACAAAACCCCATCCCACTTTAACAAGCGCCATCATCAAAACCATTGCTGCCCTTATGGCTTTTAATATTGCTCTACGCGTGCTGCGCTTTACTCTTGCCGGGACACGCCTTGGGCTTCTTCAATTGATCACGTCTTTTATTAAGCTTAGAGTACTCAGTCGTGGTGTTGCTGCAAGCTGGCGGGGCTTAGCAGCCGCAGGGCGCTCGCTGGGCTTGCTAACCGCGGGTCTTGGGGCAAGTTCACTCCGACTCTTACGCCCCATGACCTTGTTGGTCGGGGCTTTACGCGGGGGATTTCTGTCTCAGGAAGTGCATTTGCTGCCTCTTTTGGCTCTGTTGGGACAGTGATCGAAGTGGTTGGAGCGAGCATGGCCTCTGTTGTGGGGGTATTTTTACTCCAATAGGGGCTGCTGTTGTGGCGGTCATACTGGCAGCTGGTTTTGCTTTGTGGAAATATTGGGATCGTTTTCTCTTCTTTTATGAATGGTTTAGCACGGGGGATAACACGGGCTTGGGGGCAAGCCTTTGAAGCCGTTATGCGCTTTTTTGGTGCAGATACCACCACCATCACCAAATGGAAAAACATCATTGCTGCTGCTTTCGACTTCTCTTCCCATTGGCAAAAGTTTAAACAAGGACTTTCCTCTGTTGTCGAGTGGTTTGGCAATTTGTGGGAGGGCGTTAAACAAAGCTTTTCCAACTTTTGGCAATGGTTGAAGAGTTTTTTTACACAGGAAAAGCTCTCGGAGAGTGCCAAGGCTGGTATGGA
>NZ_JBHIOO010000025.1:0-11514 GCF_042195585.1 Bartonella sp. AS69XJJH
TTACGAGCTGTATCAGCTTTTGTATGCCAAATAGGGGCAAGGGTATTACGTATCTCTGTTTGTGTAATCTCAGAAACCGGCAGACAGCCTAATTTAGGGAGAATATGAAGGCGTAAATGTAAAAACCAATTACAAGTCTCACCATCCCCTTTTAATTCAGCTTTACGACTTTCAAAAGCATCTAAAGCAATATCTTTTAAATAATGGAGATTATGTGTCTTACGCTTTTGTTTATCCCGTTGGGATTATGCCTTTCATATAAAAAGAATGTTCTAAACACAAATATACTTGTGTTGCCAATTTATGCACTTTTGTTAAAGAGATATCTTTCAATGTGTATAAGCTCATTTTGCGACGGCATCTCTTAAATGGTATAAAACGTAAAAGTTTCTTTAGAATCATATAAAACCTTATAGAGCTACGCTATTTGTATACTTATGAAGATACAAAGAGGAGTATTATATACCTGCTATCCATGGATAGACTTTGATTGTGGGAGTTCATCAGAGGTATTTTTTCTTTCTAAATTGTTTTTATTTACATGTTTTTTTCTATTTATGATGTGCAAGCAAATGATTTTGATTGTTTCAACCATAAAAACAGATTTGAAAAGAAAGAATCTTACGATATTCGAGCTTGCTATATTATCATTATAAATCAATATATTGCTTTATATTTGCATTGTATGTTGAAAGTTGGATGTGGCAATGCTCTCAAAAAAGTATCGATCTCTTTTAGAAGAAAACACTGTGGGTGATAATTTTAAAAATTTTCCTCTCATAGAGACTTATGAGAATGTTTCATCCATCTCATAACAACCAAACCACACATGAAGAAAGTAATGGTCGGTAATATTAGGTAGTAAGATGGAGAAACTTTTGCAGGAAGAAAAGAAATAATACTCAATACTGTAATTGAAAATATTCTTCCGCTAAAAGATACAGCACCAACAACACCGGAAATATGCTGCGTTTGTTTTTGGTTAAGTTCTGAGAAAAATAAGCTTTTTGCCCCTATCGGTACAGTGCAAATAAATCCATGGATTAAAGAGAAGGCGATGACTGATGCAGCAGTTTGATGGCTATGAACTGAAAAATAGAGCGTTATGCACATCAGCGCAGAAAAGAAGGAAAAATATTTTATAGAATTCTTATATTTCTTATCAAGAACATGATACTTAGACATCAGTAGATTTGAAAAATATTGTGCTGAAAAGGCTCCAATATGGCAGCACATCAAGATGAGCATTTGCGAACCATTGAGGTGATGAATTTTTCCCCCTGAAAGTATTATCGGTTGCCAGAAATGATAAATAATCTGAATACCAGCGCTAAAAAGGCACATGAGGAAAATAAACCATGCTCCTCCTACTGTGTTTTGAAATATCCAAAGCGTTTCCTTGGCATTGTGCAAGATTGTTTTTGTTTTGGAAGTTTCAACTGTCGTTTTCTTTTCTTCCGGAACAATAAGGAATATCAAAAAAATAAATCCCATCATGAGGCATGAGATGATATATCCCATAAAATATTGTCCAGAGTAATAGATCGTTCCAATGCCTATAATCCCACTGAGAATACTTCCGAAAGAGTTAACCTGGTGGTAGAGATGAGCATAATGTGAAAAGTGATCTTGTTTATCGCCTAGAGAATGGTAAATCCATCCGTCAATGGCGCTGACAATGATGCAAATGCCTGCTGCATAGAGAATTTGCGCAATAATAAGTGCTGTCATATTGGGAGCTTGAAGGCATAAAAGATAAAATACTCCTGTCATAACGACCCCAGCCATAACGGAATATTTGCGTCGATATCTGTCAGATAAAACAGCGCAGGGAAAATCAAGCAGCAGAATGGTGGTGGAAAAGACAACCTGAAGTAGAGCTAATTGCGCCAGATTAACTCCCATGGACATTAAAAAAATAGCATGGTAAACGCCGATCAGCATGCGGACAGCATTATAGGATCCATAGGTGAGAGCAAGGGTGCGTGGCCTGTTCATTGTGTTGTTCCATAGATTTTACAGTGGGAATGTTCACTGAAGAGAACGTTTTTTTGTGAAAAGTTGGCTGCTTCATATCTCCATACAGTGATTAGTTGAAAGCAGATTTCTATAACCACTCCAGAATTTAAAAGTACCTTTGGTGCATGAGGAATCTCAAAGCGTATTAACGAGTGGAAATGCTGCAACTTTGAAGTGATTATGAGGAGAAACACAAGCCTCATAAATGAGGACGATACCTTTTTAGGGAAATTGCTTGTGGATTTGTTACATACATAGCGGCTATTGTATCTAGATTTATAAAATGAACCCAAGATAGCAAGAGCATTGACATCATCAGAATTTATAGAGGTTTGTCTATTTTTTACATACCATTTATTGATCCATTCTCTTTGCTGATCAGATGAAATAGCAGAAATGATCCATAAATTGGTTTTGGGTAATTTTTTTATATCTTTTTTTATAATCATCAACAATTTATAATCCCCCCATTTCTCTCTGACTGTTTCTCCGCATCAATTTTCGTCTAAAAACAATTATTTCCAGAACCCATCTTTATTTATTAAAAAAAATGTCTTGCAAGGTTTGTTATTTCGATCACATAAAAATTAAATTTCTTATATGACGAGGAGTGAGTATTGTATGATACATCGTGACTAAATACATACATCTTACCATATCTTGAAATGATGATTTCCTTTTGTAAAACAGTGTCCTGAGTGGAAGTTAGATAACCGTTACTTTGATCATGGAGATAACATCTTAAAAGAGCGCTTATTGAAGATATTTTTTAATATTGCTGAAAGGGAAAGAAAATATTTTAAAATAAAGAAATTAGATGTGTGATTAAAGTTTTCATCTCATGATAAAGATGGCGAATTTTAAATTTCATCTACTATCCTTTTTTCGATTCAATGATCTGTAAGAAATATCCAATTTCTCCAATTCATCCCTCCTTAATTTTATCATTAATCATAGATATCTTCTAGCTTGCTCCAAAACGGCATCCCTTCACGAATAACGATATATTGTTTCCAAATTATAAGCCTTGCCATTGATTTTTCCCGCTGATTAAATCAACTCTTTTTTTAAAAAGTGTCGTTCGAGAAAAGAACGCATCTTATCAGTTTAAAACTCTATGATCTTTATTAACCTAAAAGTAATAGCATAAAATATAATGTAAAAAATGAATAAATTTGAATTTATGTAAAAACACAAAATTTTTTATTGCTGCTACGGATAAAACAAACAAATCTATATTATAAAGTAGTCAATTACTACATTGATTGTGTTTATCCGTTTTGTATACGCATCATTTCATAATTGTTAATATATTTATTAATCAGAATATTATTTTTAAAGCAATTGTAATATCCTATTAAAATATTTTAAAGTCACCTATAAAGTGATTAAATTTCTCCTATAGAGATATAAAGATAGACAGAAAAGAGAGATATAAAGATAGACAGAAAAATCTACGAATATTTTATTGAATAGATTGATTTTTATAGATTTATTCTGTTTATAGAGTGTTTAATTCGTGTACAATTTATCCCCTTTTATTTTTATCGTAGATTATTCTAAATGGATTTAATAAATTTTATTAACTATAGTTAGAGCAGCTTTTATCTCTGTTGCTTAAAGAAATGTGTTATGTCTATCGAAGTACGCAGCTGGGGCACTGGCTAGACCCTGAAACCTATGTTGTTACTTCCAAAGACGAGCAGTGTATTCAAGCGTTGCTGTATCCTCATCGAAATAAAATATTCGCCTCTCTGAATGATTATACAAGATTCTTCATTGAGCATTTGAGGGAAGATCTTCATTCTTCCGCTGCAGGTAATGTTGATGGCCCAGTGAAAGCTGCTACAGATGTGCTACGAGATGTCCGTGATATCTTACGTTCAGCAATTGATTTTTGCGGGTTAACGTCTTCATCTCACAAGTACTTTATTGAATATTTTAATCCAAACTTTAACCGTATTTCTGTCGGTCCACCGATGCAGCGAAACCAAGAGTTGAAGGCTCTGATGGAGGCTGGTATCGTGACTTTGGCAGGCAGCCCTTCACCTAAACTTGTTCTCAATGCTAGTACTAGCCGTTTCGAAATTCAGTCTGTTTTTCAAGATGAAAACAGTTCAGTTGATGGAGATGTGCTGATCAAGGCTAAGATTGATAGTTTTTCTCCGTTGCGTGATGAGTCTCCTTTTATCCAGAATTTGGCTGGTCAGGGAATTATTCGACCATTTACCAACCAAGGATATCATCCTAGTGGTATTGATATTGACCATCGGCAGCATCCTATAGACACTAAAGGGCAAATACAAAATACATTATGGGTGGTCGGTAATCCAGTAGAGGGGCCTAATTTTTATACATATATTTTGCCTAGGACTTTAGTTAATTCGCGTGCACTGCGGGATACAGGGCGCTTGTGTCACTGACATGTACGAGCAGCTTTTTAATCGCCACTCAGTCAAAGATTCAACAATTAATGTACATTGATGATGTAAAAAGCTTCCTGATACGTATATCTTCCGTATCCGCTATAATGGCGATGCTGATGCTATTCATTTTTCTTATATCTATCTCAATAAGAACTTGGTTTCTTATTCCATTGGCTGGAGTAACTGTTTTCGGTTATTTGCTTTTGACGATACCATACTGGTGGTTGAAGGGTAATGCACGCAGTGGTGTGTTCATCCTGTTGGCTTGTCTTTAGTGTTGATATGGCGTTGGCACTTGCCTGATGTTAGTACTGCGCTTGTGCGTTTTACTGATGTCTTTTGGCTATTACTCGCGCTATTACTCGCCATGGGATTGTTGCGCCATGTGATGAATATATGGCGTATTTCAGAATTTCTCTCTGAATGGTTGATGCGCTATGGAAAGGGTTCGCTTACCCTGTCCATCGCGATGCTGACTGCGTTTCTAGCTTGGCCGATGAGTTTGGGGGTTATCCCCCTAATGATTGATGCCTTGAAGAAAAGTGTTTTTCCCTCTCGCCATTTGGCCGCTATTGTGATGCGAATGATGAGCATCACAATGGTACTGATGCCGACCAGCATTGGTGCAGCAACAGTTTTCGCTGCTATGCCTAGAACACCAATATTCACATCCGCTGCTTTGGGGATACCACTTTTTCTATTCAGTCTGTTGTTGTTGTGCATTTCTCCTGTTGTACCGCTAGCTAACCCGATTATTTGCGATGAGAGGAGAGCGAATAAAGAAGGAGAGAGGTTAAGAATTTGGATTTTTTTGATATTGTTCTGGCTAACATTTATTATTGCGTTGACAGTTATCAGGTTGAATGCACTAGAAAGCATTGCATTGACGGCAAGCATTCTATACGTCATTGAGCGTGTAAGTTCACGCAGTGTTGATTTTTGACTCCTTTGGTGGCAGTGATACGCAGTATATCCAGTGAAATTATGTTGTTGCTAGGTTGTAGTCTGCTAATATCTACTTGTGATTTGCTTATTCCTTTGTTGCCAGTGACGTTTAGTCACTCATTGGCATCACTTTCTGTTTGGCAGCGCTATGCCTGTATTCTCTTCGTATTGCCAATTTTCAGTGTAGTAGGAATTCACCCTATGGTGATATTTAGTTTGGCATTTCCCTTACTAGGGGAATCGATGGCTTATGGGGTTACGGATTATTTGGTTTGGATTTGCTTCTTTATTGCAGCTCAACTCCTTTCTCCTGTATCAATAAATGCTATTTTTGCTTCCAGTAGCCTGCATATTTCACCGGTGGATACGAGCTTTAAAATGCATAGTTATTATGTATTAATGTTTAATCTTTTTGCGTTCATTTATTTGAGCTTTTTTATTCAATATTTGTAAATTATGGAGATCTTATGCCTTACATAAACATTAAAATTACTAATGAAGGGGTTACCTCTGAACAGAAACGGCAACTAATAGAAGGGGCAACTCAATTATTAGTTAATATTCTGAATAAAAATCCGAAAACGACTGTTGTAGTGATTGATGAAGTGGAGACAGACAATTGGGGTATTAATGGTGTTCCCGTTACAGAATTAAGGAAAGATCAAAATAAAGAATAACTCTGTGTATTTGACAATAATTTAAGGTCAATAGGGTTAATTAATGTAAAAAATCACGTCCTTTAGCAACATTTGATCAGACCGCCATTGGAGCGGTTGTTACAGCCCCTGATGCTGATAACCAAGTTTTTCCCCTCAACGAGCCCGTGTTGGTCTTTACGCATGAGGGTGAGAAAATCCAAAAGCTTGGGGCAAGAGGCACGGCTCTTGATGTCATTAATGCCGTGTGTGCGCAAGGGATCGAGGCACAAATTATCCTTGTGCGTGTGGAAGAAAAATCAACCATTGCTGAGACACAAACTGAGATGGTGGGGTCCAATACGGCTTTGACTGGTGTGCATGCCTTATCGCATGCTAGAGGGCATTTAGGTGTGGAGCCTGGGATTTTACTGGCACCGGCTTATAGTGCAGGGCGCTTTGACAATGGTAAAAACCCCGTGGCAGATGCACTGGAACAAGTGGCAGAAAAGCTACAAGCGATTGCGGTTTTTGATACGGGTGGTAAAAACACGGAAGAAAGCCTTGCCTATCGTGCAGATTTTTCCTCACGCTTTTGTTATCTCATTGATCCCTTTGTGCGGGTGGCAAATGTTGAGGGTGGTTGGAGTGTTAAACCGGCAAGTCCTTTTGTGGCGGCGATGTTTATCAAGCGTGATAAGCAAAGGGGCGGTGTTTTTTGGTCTCCTTCAAATCAAGATGTTAAAGGCATTTTAGGAACCGCACGCCCGATTAGCTATTTTGATGGCGAAATTGATCATGAGGCAAATCGCCTCAACCAAGCCGATATTGCGACCTTTATTCCAGCACGCCTTAGCCAAAATGCCCAAGGTCAATTTGCTGCCAATGGGCGCATTTTATGGGGCAATCATACCACTTCGAGTGATCCACTCTGGCGTTTTGTCAATGTGGTGCGCACTCGCGCAGCCTTGGAAAAAACCATCATTAACAATTTGCGCCCTTGGGCGAATGATGAAAACCTTACTGGTCAACATGTCATTGCCATTACCCGCAGCCTTACACAGTTTCTTGATGATATGATTGCGCGTGGTGCGCTTTTGGGTGGCCGTGTTTGGTTTGACCGCGATTTAAATTCCAACAGCACTTTACAATTGGGAAAATTGCGGGTGGAATTTGATGCAGAAGAAGTAC
The DNA here is from genome assembly GCF_042195585.1 of Bartonella sp. AS69XJJH. Taxonomy (NCBI): domain Bacteria; kingdom Pseudomonadati; phylum Pseudomonadota; class Alphaproteobacteria; order Hyphomicrobiales; family Bartonellaceae; genus Bartonella; species Bartonella sp. AS69XJJH. Next base: position 7,217 of record NZ_JBHIOO010000025.1, read on the forward strand.
CCCCTCTAGAAGATTTAAGTTTCGGCAGCCGGCGCAATAGCGCTTATTTTGATCGATTGGCTGAAGATATCCAAAAGAAAATGACCTATCAATTTGGCGATACGCTTGAAACTTATCGCAAAGCAGCAAGGAGTTAAAGCATGACTTTACGCATTGTACGCGGTTTTACGCTAATTGTTGATGATGATGTGAATCTTCACCTTGATCTTGAAACATTGAAACTGCCCACGTTGGAAGAAATCACTGAAACCTATCAACCGGGCGGCTCTGATATGCAAATTGATGTGAGCGGTCTTGGTGTAAAAGCTCTCGGTTTGCAAATGAAAATCCGCAGCCACACCCCCGAAATTATCGGCATCTTTGGTGGTCCTCCTGGTCTTCGTCATAAATTCACTGGCAAAAAACATGTGATCTCTGAAGAAGATGGACGTGAGCATGAGCATTCCATTGATGTTACAGGGCGCTTGGTCAAAGTCGATAGCGAAGGCTTAACGGCTGGAAAAGCGACAGGCTATGATTGCGAAATCAAAAATGTTTGGGACTATACGGAATTTTGGGATGGTTCTGTTTTGCACCGCTTTTCTTTTAAACGGGGCGGTTGGCTTGTCCGCAATGGGCAAGAGATCGGTTCTCGCCGCCGCTCTATTCTCAATTTATAGGAATTGATCATGACAAGTTTACAAACCAGCATTGACGTGGAATTGCAGGTTCCGTTTCTTTATCAAGATAAAAGTGGCAAAGAAACTCTATGCAAGAAACTGACCTTTTATCGCCCAAACTTCAAGCAAGCACGCCAATTAGCGGTGTTGATTGGACCGCAGCTGGCAAAGCTCGTTCTGCCTAGCTTGGAAGAGGATAAAACACCCTTGAGCAATGATGTTCTCATTTCCAAGCTTTGTGAGGCTTTATTGACCCATGAGGCTATGGAAGGAATAGCTGTGCTTTTAGCCGATATGTCTCATGAATCTGTTGAATTGATTAACCGTCTTGATGTTGTTGACATTATGGCCGTGTTTAAGGCGTTTTTTGCTTTTTTTCCCCACACGCCAATCTTCTCTGCCGGACAATTTGGAGCAGAACTAGCCCTTTATTATCACTGGGCGCCTTCAGAAATTAACCAGATGGATTGGCTGGATGTGATTGCCTATCGAGAAGAACTCGCACGCCTTAAAGCCCAAGAATATGAAAGCCATCAGTTAGGATAAGAGACGATCATGGATGTTTCCCTTGTTGTGCGTTTTGTCAATCACCTGCAAGAAGGGATAGCTTCTGCCAAGCGTGATCTTGCAGCCTTTAGTTCAGATGTTGCGCATTTCCAAAACAAGACAAGGCATCACTTTAAAGGGTGGTTTGACCCTGAGCATCTTGAGGATGCGACAAGGAATGCGGAAAATGCTTTCAACCAAGCGCGGGGGCGCATGGTGGGTGCACTTGCCCAAACCGCAACCTTGATTGCACCCCTCTATAAAGCCATGCAATTTGACCAATCCATGAAGGGTTTGGAAAAGGTTCTGGATGCTCCTCTTCATCGTTTAAAAGAATTGCGTCGCTTTGCACTTGAGACCTCAACAAAAATCCCTCTAGCGGCGCGTGAAGTTTTAGAATTGATGACCAGTGCCAGCCAAGCAGGGATTGAAGATTTAGGTGATGCTATCAATCATCTCTCTAACCACATGGCTGCCAAGGCAAGCGAAGTGTCTGACTTTACCAATCGTGCGGCCGGTGCGGCAACCATGTTTAAGCTCACTGCACGGGAAACAGCAGCTTTTGGCACGGCAATGATTTCTGCTGGGATTGTTCCTGAGAGTGCCGCGCGTGGTTTTAATGCGATGAGTGCGCGCATACAGGCAGGGGGTAAACATATTGAAGATGCTTTTGCCAATATCGGGCTTTCTCGCGAAAAATTTATGCAAGATCTGGACAAAGATGCCACCGGCACCTTGGTACGCTTTTTTGATGTTTTAGCAAAATCAGAACAGGGCATGCGCTCGCTGATTGCCATTGCTGGGCGCGATTTTACCGGTGATTTTGCTAAATTGGTGGGCAATCCCGAATTGTTGGGGCAAGCTTTAAAATATGTTGAAGACCCAAAAGTCTTTAAAGGCTCTGTCGAACAAGAAGCAGACAAACAAGCAACCGGTGCCATGCGACAATTTGAATTGTTGCAAAACCGCATTGTGGCTTTAGGGATTACCATTGGTGAAGTGCTTTTGCCCCCTGTCAACAGTTTAATGGAAACTGTTGGCAATTTTATCAATGTTCTTATGGCATGGGCAAATGAACACCCTGTTTTAACCGGTGTGATCATCAAAACCATTGCCGCTCTGATGGCTTTTAATATTGCTCTACGCGTGCTGCGCTTTACCATGGCGGGAACCCGCCTTGGGGTCCTGCAATTGATTGCCTCTTTTATCAAGATGAGGGCTGTGAGCCGCACGCTGAAGGCAAGTTGGCGAGGGTTAGCAGCCGTAGGGCGCTCACTGGGCTTGCTTACCGCAGGACTTGGGGCAAGTTCACTACGACTTTTGCGACCAATGACCTTATTGATGGGCGCTTTGCGGGGGATTGCTGTTTCAGGGGCGGCATTTGCGAGTAGCTTTGGTTGGATAGGAACCGTGATCGAAGTGGTTGGAGCGAGCATGGCCTCTGTTGTGGGGGGTATTTTTACCCCGGTAGGGGCTGCGGTTGCTGCTGTTGTGGCGGTCATATTGGCAGCTGGTTTTGCTCTGTGGAAATATTGGGACCGCTTTTCTTCTTTTATGAATGGTTTAGCACGGGGGATAATACGGGCTTGGGGGCAAGCCTTTGAAGCTGTTATGCGCTTTTTTGGTGCAGATACCAGCACCATTACGCGTTGGAAAAATATAATCGCCAATGCTTTTGATCTCTCTTCCCATTGGCAAAAGTTCAAACAAGGACTTTCCTCTGTTGTCGAGTGGTTTGGCAATTTGTGGGAGGGCGTTAAACAAAGATTTTCCAACTTTTGGCAATGGTTGAAGAGTTTTTTTACACAGGAAAAGCTCTCGGAGAGTGCCAAGGCTGGTATGGAACAAGCGGGCGAAGATCTGGCTAATTCGATTGTCGATGGCTTTATGTCGTCTATCTCACAATTGATGGATTATTGTAAATCTTTATCTCACCGCATTAAGGGGTGGATTGGTTCCATTGATGTAAGAGGTTTTTTGCCAAATTTTTTGGGAGGCAAAACAACCATTCAACCGATTGCACAATTTGCAGGGGCGGGGTATGCCAATTACTCTGTGAGAGAGCAAAGAGACAAAGACCGTTCCCCCATCACACACAATCAAAATGTCACAGTGCATGTTAATGGGGCGCGTGAACCCATGGCCACCGGTCGTGCGGTTGCTCACGCCATTCAACGTGCACGCGCTAATGCGCTGCATGGCGGGACAGAATGAGGGGAGGGAGCCTATGAGAGATCCTTTGATGATGTTAGGTCCGCATCAATTTTATGTGGACTGGCTGAATTTCCAATCCTTTGAAGAAGAGTTTTCTGCCTCATGGGTTTGTATGGAACGTTTTGGCAGGTCTCCCAGTTTGCAATTTACCGGCTATGGCAATGATGCAAAAACCATTCATGGCGTTTGGTTTCCAGAAGAATTTGGTGATCGGGTAGCCATTGACGCCGTCACCACAACGATCAAAAGAGCAAAGCCGGTTCAGATGCTTCGTTGGATCAATGTACGACCTATAGTGTCCTTCTCCATGGACCCGTGGTGATCACCAGTATCACGAAAGACCACGACTATATCAGTTGCTCTGGTCAATCACAGCGTATTCGCTATTCCATTACGCTCTTGCCCTTTTTTAATGGGGGAAAACCGCAAGGACAAACTCAGGTGGGGCAAACCCAAGTGGGGCAATATCAAGTTGGGCAAACTCCATGAAGATACCAGAAAAGCATGTTGTCGTAGAGTTAGAGGATATGAGTCTCGATCTTATCTGCTTTCACCATGCCATGGCTGTATTAGGGGACCGGAGGCAAGCTGGTTTACTCAAAGGCTATTTAGAAGCTACATTGGAAGCCAATCCAGAGATTGCCCAATATGGTGTGCTTTTACCGCGGGGCTTAAAGGTCATTCTGCCTGAATTTGTGTTGTCTAATCCCCAAAGCATGGTGAAGCGGCTATGGGATTAATGCGCACACACCCTTTTATTGTGGTCAAGGTGGGAGATAAACCTGTTCATGAGGTTTTTTATCAGCGTCTTTTAACCGCAACCATTACGGACCATGCCGGTAATGAAGCCGATACATTTGAAGCAGAGTTTGATGATAA
>NZ_JBHIOO010000026.1:0-11441 GCF_042195585.1 Bartonella sp. AS69XJJH
CGGGGTGGAGCAGCCCGGTAGCTCGTCAGGCTCATAACCTGAAGGCCGCAGGTTCAAATCCTGCCCCCGCAACCAAAATGCCAAATAATACTTCCATAAAAATCAAATAACATCTCAAAATCACTCTACAACCATAGTAGAACGTGAAAATATAATAATCCTCCTACTCAAAATCGTGTAAGAATTCACTTAAACTTTCCCCTAAATCGGTGCTTTTATAAAAGGGGGAGGATAGAAGTTGCGGAAACGCTATAGAAGAAGGACAAAACGTACAAACCACGAAATGCTCAAAGCTATCAAATAGATATAGTAACCATTCTTATAACCTTTTCAAAACAATTCTTCCTTAGCTGAAAACAACGCTTCTCATCTTCACTCTGCTGTCGTCTATTCAAAAAACAACAATTCTTTATTCAAATATCCATTGACATTGCTCTTGTAAAAGTTCCTTGTGTGTAACTTTTACATTACACAAAAGCATCTTCTTAAAAAGCAGCTAACCGCTTGAAAAACAGTGATGAACTGCTTTTTTGTCTCTTAAAACCACACAGAAATACCGTGAGAAGGAGCATAAAATCGTATTTCCTAAATGTTGTGACAGTTCTTTTCTTGCTCACAAAAATCACACAAAAATTCTTATTCTCATAACCAGTAAAATAGAGAGAAAAAGTGAGATAGGAGAGCGCTTTAAAAATCTCGTCGATTACTGTAAAGTTTATGCTCTTTTAATCACACCCCCTGTGAAGCTCGCATACTGGATAGAGGAAAATATAAACAGTTACTTGCGTCTAAAAGAGACTTTAGGCAATAAAATGTGCGTAAAAGTGTTTAAAACAGCGGCATCTTGCTTGTTACGACGATTGCTAACTTGTCGAACAGACAGAAAAAGAACCTAAGAGGCTCTATCTGCTGTCCATTCTCTTATCATCTGGGATATTAAAAAATTAGGGATCTCGTGAAGGGGGCGGTGTCCTCTATTATAAAAACTCTGCTTATTCTAAAAACTCTATTAGTGCACTAGAGTGTTTTCTCCTTCTTCTACGAGGGCTTTCATTTTCCACTCCAGAGAGAGAGTACAAAAATAAAACATGGCTTGCCTTTCCCTGCAAAAGTTTCTGCTATTTTAAGACTACGAAGGACTTTCTCATCCCATACGCCATAATCAATTCGCCACGGTCTGCTTCTTTTAGAACACTCACAAAACAAGCTTTAAGCGCTTCTTGTTGATGATCTAAAAGCTTTTTCGGTTCTTTTTCTTAAGCGCCGTTTCTCTTGTTTCTTCAAAAGGACTCCAATCTATTTGACCGTTTTCTCAATCAAACAGATTAGTCCTTGTGAATCCGGATCTCTTGGACTGCAAAAATATGAGAAGCATTATCACTCCACTCTGTTTTGGTGCTATCGATAAGAATATGACAGGTGAAGATCTTTTTCTAACTGGCTGCTATAAAAACGATCAATATCTTCTTTCTTAATCTGATAATTTGTACTATAAAGCTTATAGTGCACCATCGCTCATACTATATTTGTTCGTCTATATCACATCCAAGGTGCATCTTTGTAAAGCTGCGTTGCTATATGAGGAAAAGTCTTGTTGCTACCCTATCATCCTTCATTAGAGAATTATTTAAAATAAAACTTCATTCTAGATGGAGCATAATGGAAGCACCATGAAAGCAGAACAAAATGTACGAGAGCTTAAACACCACTAAGGCTATAGCTTGAGGGGGGGCTTGAAAATCTTCCCTCTCTAAAAAACGCAATAGCCCATATAGACATGCCATTAAAAAGCTGTACTCACCGTTCTATCTTAAAAACCTATTTCTCAATCCTTCCAAAAAAGAGCTATAGTCGTTCTACTATGCTTATTTTTGCACAACGTACACATCCTTTGCTTTAGAGGCAATGGGAGCGATGAACCATTGATTTGTCAAAAACGCCTATAAACTCATGGGCATATAAGTGATGAGGCAGTGTTACCAACGCTCCAAGCGGGATGTATAACATTTTTGCGAGATAACCAACGAGAGGGCTGGGAAGCGGGTGATTTTATCCTTATTGGACAATCAATTTTGCTCAATGTCAGGAGGGAGAAAAAACATGGGTGGTCAATAGTGTGAGACATAAACGCACAAATCCAATCCATACTATAAAAGCGTCTGGAGAGCTGAAAAGCTTCTTACATCTATCCTAACATACATAAAGCAACTTAAGAGAACAAGCCTCCATAAGCTGCATATCCCTATCCTTGTTGGATAATTTTGGCGCAATGTACTATCTGTTTTGAAAGGGACATCTCGCACCATCTTTGGACCATCTGCTCTAGCCCCTTTTGCCGTTTCTAGGGTGGCATGTTCTTTGAAGGAGTGATGATTTTTACAATCTTTTTTAGAAATGAGCGTGATGAGGCAAAAGTCTTCTGTCGTGAGAAAAAGAAGGAATGGCTTTGTGCTTTTGCAACAATTGGTACTGACGTTTGAACAGAAACTGGCAACGAGGAAGGGAAACTTATAGAGCGCGTGACCAATAAATTTTACCCCCCGTTATAGAATATCGGCTTTTATAAACTATAGAGAAGGCTATGCCGAGGGGCTGGGGGCGCTTAAGTCTAAGATAATTCTCAAGTAATTCTAAGAGAACAAAATCTTATGGTGATTAGAAAAAAGACCTTCTTCTATCTCATTTGCTCCTTATTCCACTTGTTCTAAATACTACTTGTTAAGAGAGCTAGAACGCTGCTTGTTTACCAGAAAGCCATACTTCTTAATCCTTACCAAGATATACTTCTTCACTCAAACTTTCCTCTATATTGCTTTTATTAGAAGTGGGGCTTTATGGAATATGTAATTTATGCGCATAAAGGCTTTGCAGGAATTAAATCTCAACTCAGATTTTCTCTCTTTACGGAGTTAAGACTTGTGTTTTTATCATAATGACTAGCTTCTCTATCATCATATTTCTTCACGAGAGCTTTCCAAAAATAGCACACTATCTAGTTTGTTCTTTAAAAAATAATCAAGGCAATACTTTTGCACTATCCTCATTCGCTATCCTTAGGGGCTACTTTTGCATTCGCAGAAATTGTCACTGACTTTAAAAGCGGAGCCTAGCAACGCGGGGAAGAGGAGAGCTATAGGGCGGTGTGATTACTCATTCTGTCGTGCTATAGAAATAAGGATATAGGCAGCGATCACCCCTTTAATGCTTTTTAGGCATTTAAAATGGCACGAGAAAATGCTGGTAGTCGTGATATGTTTTTTCTAAAGTTTTTTATGATGGCTGATCCATGAGCTCTAAGATATAAATTGAGAGGGAATGTGCGGCATTAAAAGTTAAGCGCGCATGGCGAGGTTTGAGATTGATTAGTTCAAAATCCTTTTTTGAGCGGCCGTGCGCTGCACCTTTCTTGTTTCTTAAATTCATAGTACCATGCACAACTTGATACAGACCGGATGTGATCATTTTTAAGTCATTTTCATCTAGATCTTGATTTTCTAAGTTATTTTCATCTAGATTTTGATTTTTTAAGTTTTCTTGCTTCATATCTTCGGGATGAATCTTGGCTTTCTTAACGACTTTTTCCCATAAAGCGGGCAGATTATTACGGGCGTTTTCTGCACATGGGATAGAATGGTGGTCGAGATAAGCTTTGCAAGAGGCTTCCAACAGATTTGCTGCAAATAGAACTGCCTCCCTTGGATCTTTTTCTATATTTTCTAATGCTCTATTTATTTCGATTTCTACTGCTGAAAGTTCTTTCTCTGCAATACGTTTTTGTAGCTCTTTTATAGAAAGAAGACCTGCTTTGATAATATACCCTCCACGCTGATATTCCAATCCATCTTTCTTTAACGTTTCTAAAACTTTACGTTGATCTTTTTGTAACTGTAAAATTTTTTCATATAATGATGGATTGAATCCGCTTGGGTCTGGGTCATAATATTCTTTTTCCAAAAGATCTCCAAGCAAGTTACCAAGGACTTCAAGCGGTTCATTGCATTCCACATTGATTGCACGTAGCCATGCTTTAACTTTTTCGCGTTTTGTACCTTCTGGAATCTCAGAAGGAGCAAATGATGCAATAAACAAGTCATCTAACTCCTTACACGTATAATGGTATGCAAACATTGGAGGGAGAAGTCCAATGATTGCAGGAGGGATTTTGTTTTTCTGAGATATTGTTTGCGGAGACGATAATTGCATTTTGTATCTTTATAATATCAAAAAGTGGTGTGTGGAGTGGTTTTTAGAATATGATTTTATTGCTTGACCTTGCATAGAAAGTCGCGCAACAATTTTGTGGCTTATATAAGATTTGTGAAAGATAAATGCCATATTGTGTTTTAATTTTTTCTCCTTTCATTGTTATAACAGTGAAGGGGGTGGATAATGTGTGATAATTCGAAAAATATAGAATGAGAATAGAAGTATAATTTTGTATTATCGTAGCTGCAATAACATTCTTTATTGGCAGATTATTTATTGGAGATGAGAAGCAGGCAATGCACATAATCTCTGACATGACAATAAGGAAGGTTTTGTGACAAGAATTTCAACAGTGGTATGTTACCAAATGTTGTGTGTGTTTTTTGCTTGTCAGAAAGAGCAGATGGGGCTCTTTGTTCGCATAACCGGTAGAGAGAACAAGTGGGCTGGGGATTGGTTTACCAATTTCGTTTATTCCGTTAAAGCTTACTGTTTTCTATAAAAAGGCTGTTTTCATGATATCCGCTGTTAATCTCGCGTATTTGGTAGCGATGGAAATATACACGTTTATCGTGTCTGTAAGGGAGCTTGAAGCAATGAAACTAGGCGTAAGAGGGTTCTGAAAAGCTTCTTTTGTCCATAAAATTTACAAGAAAAATTTAAAGCCAAGAAAATGTTAGAGAAATTTAAGAGCAAACTGTGAAAATCAAGAAATAGTCTTTTTAGAGATGGTTTGGGGTCTGTCATCATACATTATGATTTTCAATGTTTTTAAAATTTCCCTCTCAATGAGAGAAGGATTTTTTATTAAAGCGGGGTAGATTTGTTATGACAGTTCACAATGAAATAGAGAAAAGATTCTGCTTTACAAGCTGTTTTTGTTGCTTCAGCTTCATTTGAACCTGTTGCGATTATGAAATTATAGCGATTCAATGAGCTTGAAAAGGGGTGAATAACATCACCAAGTTTGCAGTGCGGTGCGATTTTCCACATCGCGGTGTGTGGTAGAAGATGATTAGCATTTATAGTGTGCGTGGGCGGAATGCTATATTCTATGCTGGCGCTGTAGGGGCGTCTGTTAGTGCGTTTATGGGACTATTCCGCATTGAAAAGCGTACTTAATTTCGTGGATACTTGCAAAGATACCAACAGAGAATTCCATATTTCAAGAGGTTTTGAGAGGTGTCTAAGAGCACTAAGGAAGCGTGACGTTGATAAACACCGCATGTTACTGGAGATGTCCAAATTTTAGATCTGAAGGAGCTTGTCGGTTTAGTGTCCTTTTATAAAAATTATGAAGGCTGGAGCTAAGGTCTCAGTGTTGTTTATTTCTCGAAAAGTGGTAAACTGCTCTATGATCTTATATGCCATTGCAAATGTTATTGAGAAGGCGTTCAAACGAAATATATCATAAATCGGAGCCTTTCTCTTTATGCGATAAGGAGAGTGCGAGGCAAAACAGTAAAAATGCAGCGATAGAGAATATGAAGAATATGATATATGTTTGGTTTAAGGACAGATATTCTTCTGTCAGCGAATGGATCAAAAAGCCAGCGAATATCCCCCCCAAGGCTCCACCTATTTGCTGTAATATGCGTGTGATAACGGCCGTATCTTTGACGTATAAACTATTGACATATTGAATGGGGGCAGAAAGGCAGACAATGGTGGTGATGCCAAGTCCTATGCCTCTTAGCAAAAATCCTAGCCCATCCATGCTTATATTATAGCCAAAGCATAATAGCCCAAAGCTTGATATCACTAAACCAATTCCTATCATGAAAAAGGGAGATTTTTCTTTCCATTTTTGGTAAATAAATTTTCTTCCGATCCATGCACCTACCCCTTGTAAAGCAAGGACGGCGCCGATGATGAGAAGGTTATTTTTATGGGCTTGTTCCATGGCAACGGCTAGTGGGAAATAAACGAGGAAGCTATAAAAAAGAAATGACGCAACAAGCCCCATGGTCATGAGCAATGTGTAGCGCGCATTTTGAAATCCACTAAAGACGATTAATTTATTTTTTGCTTTCTGATTAGAAACAATGAACAATATGAGAGATATCACCGCTATAAGTGCTAGGATATATAAGTGATTTTTGTTCTTTATATTTTGGGCTTCTGTGAGATAGAAAAACGAAATAAGCGATATGGAAAACGCTAAAAATGCAAATAAGTTAAATTTTGTTTTTACTGTTTCGTTGCTCTTTAAATGTTTAGCTCCAATGGTGAGCGCCAATAAAATGAGCGGAATATTGATAAAAAATAACAAACGCCAAGACACATACTGAGCAAGTGAGGCGCCTACCAGCGGACCAAAGGCAGGAGCGAAAACCGTTGGTACAGCTATGGTGCCCATGGCTTGGCGCACCCGTGTCTGCCCAAATTGTAAGGCAATAATGGTTTGGCTAAGAGGCAGCAAAAGACCTGTTCCGAAACCTTGAACGATACGGGCAGATATAATGGTTGGAAAATCATAGCTTAATCCTACCCCCAGTGATCCAAGCATAAAAATGAAGCTTGCAAGGAACCAGGTCTTTTTGATACCTATTCTCCCCTGAACAAAAGCTGCCATCAGCAATCCCGGCACGGTAGCCAGAAAATAAGATGTTACAACCCATTGCATATTCTTTTCCTCTATTGAAAAATAATCAGCAAGGTTGGGAAGGATGACATTAACAATGCTTCCGTCCAGCAAGGGGAGTATGCTGGAAATAATGACGGTATATATGACATACCTTTCTGATTTGGTATAGGAATCTTTCTTTTGCATTGTTATGCCCCCTGTTGATATTCTTTAAAATATTGGTTCTGCTCTATAAATCACAGACTTTGAGAATTAACACGCGTTTGTTGGTTGCGATATTGGGATGAATGTGATTGGGAGTGCCGATGGTCCTCTTGTGTACAATCCCTCTTCTTCCAAAATGAAGCCATCAGTTAAGCTAATCTCAATGAGTTTATCGAGGAGTCTATTTGCCGTCAACTCTATCTGCATAAGAGCAAAAGCAGAACCTACACAGACGTGCATGCCTGCTCCAAAGGCCAAATGGTTTGCGGCCCTTATAAGATTTGGCTCGGTTTTACTGATCCGTTTGCGTTCTGGTATGAAATTATTGGGGTCCATAAAAGCGTCTGGATCACGGTTAGCAGCTCCAATCATGCAAAAAACGAGAGAGTTGGCTGGTAATGAGATGCTTGCGAATTCCATCGCTTGATTGGTTTGGCGCGGTATAAGCTGAACGGGAGAAGTTAGGCGTAATGTTTCTGCGATCGCATCGCCAAGAAGCGTTCTATCATTTTGGATTGTTTCTAATTTGTTTGGGTTTGTGAGTAAATGATAAAAAAGATAAGCTAATGTCTTATCGGCAGGTTCTATGGCGGCCAATAACATGTTAAGGACAAGCGCAACTATTTCAGAAGTTGTCATATGAGTGCCATCATTTGTTTTCTGACATAAAACAGATATTAAATCTTCTGATGAATTTTTGTCCCATTCTTCTATAAGAGGTGTTAGATAAGAAATTATATCTTTGCTGCACGATAAGCTGAATTTTTTTTCTTCATCTGATTGGTTTAAGCTGGTGACAAAAGATGCTATTCCCTTGTGCCACATTGCTATATCTTTGTAACGATCTATCGGTAGGCCTAAGACCATTAATGTAACAAGCACACCATAATCTTTGCCGAATTCATTAATAATATCTATTTTCCCCTTTGGAAGATACGGCATGAGAAGCCGGTCTATTGTTTCTTCAATAATTGAAGCATAGCGAGTGCGGAACATTTTTCCGGTAAGTTTTGAAAGTATGGCGTGCCGCTTGCTATGGTGCTCATGCCCTTCCATCTGGGCTAATACGCGATCGCCCATTACCGGTTCCGCTCGAACAGCTAAGGGGGCTGTTGTAAAGCGAGCGTCTTTCAAAATTGCGCTGACATCTTCATATCGACCAAAAAAATAAGCCTTAAGATTTTCATCCCAAAGAACAGAGTTAGAAGAATGTACAGTTTGGTATGTATTGTATGGATTTTTTTGGAAATTTTCGTCCATAACATTGAATTTAATAACGTGGCGCACCAATTGTCCCCTTCGAATGTTTAATTATAAATTGGTTCTTTCATGAGTTTGGCGTACATATCGAAACAATTCCGTGCCCTTGTTGCTTATCAACACAGAGAGGTGATTTGCCGCTGAGCAACAATTCTCCTACCGGCCATTCACGATGGTAAGCCAAAACTGAGCTCTCTATATTAAGTAAAGATGGAGTATTTACGTAGAACGGTATTTCATCAAAAATATATTCAATAGAAATATCTGTTGTTTCCAAACATTTAATTTTTTCAGCCGAGAATCCCACACTCTTTGCTCGACACCCAACTGCTTGAATTGACATTTTCATGCATAATTCACTAAAATTCAAATCTTTTTTGTACAAATTTATAGCTTGTGATTTTAATATTTTATAATTGTCATTTTGTTTGTACTGAGAGAAGTCAAGAATGCGAAATGATTTTTCTAAATTATTAAAATTCTGAATATTGTATAATATACGCCTTATGCGATTGAGCTCCTTTTTTGTTTTCCGCTCTGCCTTATCCTTAGTGGATCCAGATGCTAACACAAGGAGCATGGCTGATTCTGTATCTGGGAGCAATACGTCAATATCTTTGAATTTTTTCGCACTCCAACATATGAGCTCAGTAATATATTTTTCTGAAAACCTTGAGTTGAATGGGCTTATACCAATCATAAGATGCTGCTTCATTGCGATTAAACGAGAGCAGTTTTTCGATTGTCCCCTTATAAAAAATGAAAAGTGATCGTTGACATTTATTTTTTGTAAACCCATATTTACCCCCGCACCTGCATTTCATTATGTTGATTGCAAAACTCTCATTTATTGAAAATAATAAATGACTAATTATCAAATCACACTGTTTTATAAAATAAATAAAGTACTTTGTAAAGGCAATCATGAATAGTTGATTTATTAAAATATCATAAGACACACACCGGTATTTGCATTACCTTAAGTTATAGATATAAGTGAACTTTCAAACGCAATGGCTTGGGTCTGTCGTTTGTTTAATGCTAGGAGAGATTAAGAGGAGATGTGTCAATATTGAATTGAAATCCTAGTAAAAGATCGCTTTAATTATAACGATTTTTTAAGATAGCTAAAGTTCCTTGTCGGGTAAGTTTTGATCTGCATGAATGGCGTAAGAACTTTCCCGCTGTCTTCAGCGTAGATTCAGTGAAATTGAATTTACTGTGAAGGTGCGCGATTCCGGCGGTTAGATAGAAAAACGCCTCGTCCACTAACCATTATCAAATTCTCTCTGTTTCTTTTTTTGTACGGCACTGTTCACAATAAAACCTAATATGCCTGCGATCATTGTGGCGATGCCGATGATAAACAGTGTGTATTGGGTATGATGCACTTTTACAAAGCCGGCTCCTAGAAAGCCAAGGCATACGGATGTCTGTATGATGAAGATATAGGCAGGCATTTGACTGTTTCGTTGTTCTTTGGGGATGGCTTTCATCATAAAACTTGCCATTAAGGCATTTTGCACACCATTGGCACTCCCAAGGATGAAAAATGATAGCATCATCAGCCATGTGAAGTTTGTTAAGGAAAAACAGAAAATTGCAAAGCCAATGGTTGCGGCAGCTAGTGATGCTCCAGCGGTATTGCCAAAATGGTGGAAAAGGCTGGAGAAGCGGAGTGGACCAACCACTAAGCCTAGGCTTAGCATACTTGTGATCACCCCATAGGTTTCAGCACTAAACTGTAGCTCGGTGCGGATGCGGACAATCGACAAGACGTTGAGAGCAGAGGTGAGGATAATAGTGATGATGAGGGGCGCAAGAGCATAGACGACATTTTTTTTGCGCAAGAGACCCGCTAAATCTAGTCCTTTTTTGGTTTGCTGCGATGTATCTGTCTTTTGTGTATGTATTTTTAAACTTTTAAAACAGTATATGGTGATCAAGGCTGCACAGAGAACCATGATGGAAAGTGCAAAGAGCCCTTTTTGCCCGTTTGATATTCCATACAACACGCCCCCTAACAGTGGTCCTGCAATATAGCCAAGATTACGGACTGTTTGGATAATGCGATTGATACGGTCTAATTGCTGTTCATTTTTTGCGAAGTCAGGTACCGCAACAAGAATAGCAGACCAAAAGATTGAACCAGCACAGCCCAGTGCGAAAGAAAGGGCAATATAAAGCCAAAACTGGTTTGCGATTGCAGCTGCGGCTATGAAAAGCGCTTCAAACAATAAAACAACAGTGACTGTGTGTACTGGTTGGAAGTGATGCAAAAGACGTGGTGCAATGGGTCCCGCACAAATTGCCCCGATAAGCCCTGCAAAAAGGAGCATTGAAATAGAAGCTGTGCTTTCTGCTAAGTGTAAAGCAAATGTGACTTGAGCCGTTTCATCGGCAAAGCTGCTAAGAGACAAAACGAACAAAAGTCCCATATGAGCGAAAATAATGGATTTTTTCTTTATCACAATGCTCCTCCCCAAGAGACTAAAGGTATATTTTCTTCTGCGTGTTTATGGGATATCCCACGCTTTGTCTAGTTTTTCTTGATGATCAGTTGAGAAAGGAAGTTTTCAGAGCTCTCTTCAAAATAAGCACAATGCCTATTTTCAGCGATGAGCAGCTCCTTATGTTTTTTGAAAGGGGAATATTGAAGGATTATGGGCTGGCGAAGTTGTCTGATATGAGAGACAATGATACAAAAGGGCAATCAGAAAATTTCACAAAAAAGCTGCACCAATTGTACAGCTTTTTTAAGTGTTTGCTTTAGAGGTAGACGTTTTAAAGTATGAAAGTATCCTTACGGCTTCTGTAACCGTAGTAGCCAAACACACTGGAAATAATGGCGCCTATGAGACTGCCTAAAAAGCCCCACCATCCCATATTGGAGGCTGTTTTTGTGGCTTTAGTTGCAGTGTTTTTGGCAGCCTTGATTGTATCTTCAAGATTGTCCGAGAGTGTTTCTGCCCGTTCTTCAAGCGCTTTTATCGCCTTTTCGGTTTTTTCCTCTGCGCTTTGATAGAGTTGGACGGCACGGTTTACTGCTGTTTGTGCATCAGCACGGGACATGCCATCGGTCATAAGGGCTTTGATGATATCACTTCGATCAAATTTTTCCGTGAGATCTTCTACGCGATCAGACAGGCGCTCACCAAGATTTTTTAAAGTGGTGCGATAGTGA